>NZ_JAHLOH010000013.1:0-202627 GCF_018917285.1 Tissierella carlieri
AGTTAAAAATTAGTTATGGAGATATCTATAAGAAAATATAAGAGAAATGAATATATTATACATGTATAATATATTCATTTCTCCTTAATTACCTATTTTTAAAAATTAGGTCTTGATAAATTAATGATTTCGTTTGGTATGCTTATTATATCACTAATCTCCTTAGTAGTTATTCTAATAAAGGATAATGTTAAAGGAAAAAAATAATCACCCTGCACCGCCATACAGAGTGATTAAGCTTTAAAATCACTATGAGTGGCAATCACATCTTGTGATGTCGATTGCCTTATTTTATTTATATTATACCAAAACATAGATTAAAATAAACAGTGAAAGATTATATATTATGGCAATTTTTAAATTAGGCAGGTGATAGTATTGAAAAGCATTTTAATAATAGAAGATGACATAGCTTTAAATAAGGGGATTGCTCTATCATTAAAACATGAAGATTATAATTTTTATCAAGGATATAATTTAAGTGAGGGCAGAAAGATATTTTTGGAAAATGACATAGATTTAATTATTCTAGATCTAAATTTACCTGATGGAGATGGAATGGAATTTTGCAAAGAGATTCGCAGAATAAGTGAAGTCCCTATAGTAATGCTAACTGCTAAAGATATGGAGGTCGATATAGTTACAGGATTTGAACTTGGAGCTGATGACTATATTACTAAACCTTTTAGTCTTATGGTTTTAAGAGCTAGAGTTTTAGCGCTTTTAAGGCGCTCATCGCAAAAAGTTGTAAATAAATTTGAAATAGATGACTATTCTTTTAATTTTGACGATATGGTTTTTCTGAAGGGTAATAGGGAAATTATTTTGAGTAAAACAGAATATAAGTTGCTAAATATACTAATACAGAATATTGGAAAGGTAGTGTCTAGAGATATATTGATTGATAAAATCTGGTCTGACGGTGCTGAATATGTAGATGAAAATGCTCTTTCTGTTAGTATAAATAGGCTGAGAAATAAATTAGATGCTCATGAATATATTAAAACCATATATGGAGTAGGTTATACTTGGGGGATTAATTCATGAAGATTTTTTTAACTGTGATCATTGTAGTTTTAATAATATATATTCTATATATAAGAAAAAATATAGAACTTATAACTATTAGAATTAATGAAATGTTAGACTTGGCTATAAAGGGGAATTTTACTGAAAAAAGCTTTGACGAATCAGAGTTATCCAAAATAGAATCAAAATTTTATAGATACCTATTGGATTCTCAAGCAACGGAAAAAAACTTATTTAACCAAAAGAAAAATATAGAAGTTTTGATTTCTGACATTTCACATCAATCTAAAACACCAATATCAAATATCATGCTTTATTCACAACTTTTAAGGGAAAATCAATCTATAGAATATGTTGATGAAATCGTCTTTCAAGCAAATAAATTAAGTTTTCTAATTCAAAATTTAATAAAGTCATCTAGATTAGAAACGGGAATAATAAAATTAAATTCTAGTTTAAATAGTGTTAATGATTTAATTAAAAATATCATTAATTCTAGTTTGAAAAATGCGGAGAAAAAGAATATTTATATAGATTTTATAGAAGAAGATGAGCACTTTGCCTTCTTTGACTTTAAGTGGACGGAGGAAGCTATATATAATATTGTGGATAATGGGATTAAATATGGATTAGAGGACAGAAATATCCATATAAGAATTATAGAATATACTATTTTTCTTAGAGTTGATATTTTAAATGAGGGAATAGAAATTAAGGAAGAAGAAATCAACAAGATATTCCAAAGATTTTATAGAGGTGAAAACGTAAGGGATAAAGAAGGGTTAGGTATAGGGTTATACTTATCGAGAGAAATAATAGAAGGACAAGGTGGATATATTCAAGTGGAATCTTCCTCTAAACAAACTAGATTTTCTATATTTTTACCAAAGGATAAAAAATAAATATAATTCTTTCATAACTGTTAGAATCTAGAAAGGATTTTGAAAGAGTAGTTTGCTATAGTCTATATTATAAGTTATAGACTATTTTTTATGACCTAACTTAGCGAACGATAGTGAGCTTTAGTAGGTCAAACGCAACGAACGCCAAATTCATGCGAATGACAATGATCAAATGAATTTGTGCGGTGAGACTGCGGAAAATGACCTAACTTAGCGAACGATAGGTCCTAACGGACACCACTGAATGATACCCTATGGGGTAAATAGAGGTTGTGAGCTTTAGTAGGTCAAACGCACCTACACTGTCCGTTTTGTCTGCAACTCCCGAGTACTCATTGGACAAAAAGGCAATGAGAACTAAATTTGTACGACCAACGGGGGGGGGAATAGATTTGGGCTTTGAAATTGAGGAAGATGAGGTGATTTGTATGGAAATTTTGAAGGCTCTGGATTTAAAAAAATACTATGGTGATGATAAGAATTTGGTGAAGGCATTAGATGGAGCTAGTATAGAAGTAAAACGAGGAGAGTTTGTAGCTATTGTGGGAACTTCTGGATCAGGAAAATCTACCTTATTGCATATGTTAGGTGGATTAGACAGACCTACATCTGGAGAGGTTATAATTGATGACAAGAATATATTTAAACTCAAGGATGATGAACTCACTATATTCCGTAGAAGAAAGATTGGATTTATTTTTCAAAGTTATAATTTAATCCCAGTTTTGAATGTGTATGAAAACATTACACTTCCTATTTCTTTAGATGGAAATGAAATTGACAGGGAATATATTGAAGAGATATTTAAGACTTTGGGAATTGAAGATAAAAGATATAATATGCCAAATCAACTTTCTGGTGGGCAGCAGCAAAGAGTTGCTATTGGTCGTGCATTGGCTACTAAGCCGTCTATTATATTAGCTGATGAGCCAACGGGTAATTTAGATAGTAAGACTAGTTTAGATGTTATGGGATTAATAAAGGTATCTAGTAAAAGATTTAATCAGACTCTTATTATGATTACTCACAATGAAGAAATTGCTCAAATGGCAGACCGTATTATTAGAATTGAAGACGGTAAAATTCATGGTGGTGAGATAAATGAATAAGGTAAACAATAGAAAGATTATCAATAAAATCGCTATTGCTAGTTTAAAGAACAATCGTAGAAGAAATATTATTGCCTTTATTGCTATTGCATTGACTACCTTATTATTTACAAGCCTTTTTACTATTGGATTTGGTATGAAAAACTCTATGGAGCTTGAGACAATGAGAATGGTTGGGACTACATTTCATGGGGCGTTTAAGAGGATAAATAAAGAAGATATAAATAAATTGAAGACTCATCCATTAATTAAAGAAATAGGAATAAGACAAATCATTGGCCCTGTAATAAATGATGAATTTATTAAAGAGCAAGTAGAGATTTCCTATGGAGATGAAAATTATATTAAAAGAGGTTTTAATTATCCTACTACCGGGAGGTTACCCATAGAAAAAAATGAGATAATTACTGATACTTTAGTGCTAGATTTACTTAAAATTCCTCATAGAGTAGGAGAAAAGATTAGATTAAGATATACCATTGAAGAAAATGGAATAGTACTAGAAACTATAGAAGATGAGTTTATACTATCGGGATTCTACGATGCAGATGAGGCTATGATGGCAAGGATGGTGTTTACATCAAAAGAATATGCAGATTCCCTTAATTTGCCAGAAAATATATATTACTTAGATGTAATGTTTTCTAATTCAAAGAATATTGAAGAAAAATTAATTCAGGTTCAATCAGAAAGTGGATACGTTCCTGATGAAGAAGGTCCAGCTATTGATATTGGAGTTAATTGGGGATATATGTCAGGAAAACTGGAAGATGCTGACCCCATTACTATAGGTGGCATGGTATTGATTCTATTGATTATCATCTTTACAGGATATTTGATTATATATAATATATTTCAGATTTCTGTAGTTTCAGATATTAAATTCTATGGACTGTTAAAAACAGTAGGTACAACTAAAAAGCAGATTATGAGGATTATAAGAAGACAGGCCTTTTTTATATCTTTAATAGGAATCCCAATAGGATTAATATTAGGATATTTTGCAGGGAATTTGATTCTTCCTAGAATTGCCTCTACTACATCAATTGGAGGTCGAGTGGTGAAGAGTCCAACACCTTGGATTTTCTTGTTTTCCATATTATTCTCCTTAATTACAGTTTTTATATCCTGTAGGAAACCAGGAAAGATTGCAGGAAAAGTCTCACCTGTGGAAGCTGTAAAAATTACAGATATTGATAAGGTGAATTATGATCATATAAGAAAATCAGAAGCAAGGGTTAATATTAGTAAAATGGCAATGTCCAATTTATTTAGAAACAAAATTAGAACTGTTATTGTTCTTCTATCTATGTCTTTAAGTTTAATTCTCCTTAATTCTGTATATACAATGACAAATAGTTTTGATATGAATAAATATCTAAGTGAATTTATTAATTCTGATTTTGTATTAGGGTCAGCAAAATATTTTAAATCTGATTTTAGATTCAAAGAAGATAGTTTAACTGAGGATGTAATAGGGTTGATAAACAGTAAAAAGGGATTTGAAAATGGAGGTAGAATTTATTATACTCCAGCTGATTCTGTGGAATTTTTAGATGAAAAAGATTTAGAACCTCAAAATCAAACTCCTATTCAACTTTATGGATTAGATGATTATTTAATAGATAGACAAAAAATAATAAAAGGTCAAATCGACGTGGAAAAATTAAAGAGCGGAGATTATATTATCTATGGTGGGTATACCAATAATAATGGGACTCCAGTATGGGATAGGATTAAGTATGATGTGGGAGATAGCGTTAAATTAAATACAGAGAATGGAGTCAAAGAATTTGAAGTAATGGCTATTATATCCTATGACTATACAAACCATGCTAGATATGTAAACTTTATAAGTGATAAGAATGGAAAGGCGATCCATAGCCAATTATTATATTTACCTTCAAATGTTTATAAGGAAATAATAAAAGACCCATTTACTATGGTCTATCAATTTGATGTGGAGGGTGAAAATATAACTGATTATGAAAGTTTCCTAGAGGATTATACGAATAGCATTGACTATACCTTAGACTATGATTCTAGAGACAAACAAAAATCTGATTTTGATAATTATAAGAATATGTTTTTATTAGTTGGAGGTTCTTTAAGTTTTATTGTAGCCTTGGTGGGAATTGTTAATTTTATTAACTCAATAACAACAAGTATCATCACAAGAAAAAGAGAATTTGCATTACTTCAAAGTATAGGAATGACAAGAAAACAGTTAAATTCTATGCTTATAAGAGAAGGGATATTTTATTCTTTGGGAACTATGATTATATCTGCAATATTCTCCATAGTCATATCTATTACTATAATAAAGAAACTAACTAGGGAATCTTTTTTTGCTACTTATAATTTTACCTTAAAGCCACTTGCAATAGCTCTACCTATTATAATTATTCTAGGGATTATTTTACCATATATTATAAATAAATCTATGGTAAGGGAAAGTATAGTGGAAAGAATTAAAAGAGACGATTAAAGAGTTTATAAAACAAATAGGATGTATTATATATTCAATAAGTATCTTTTTTGGTGCTAGTCATCAAAAAAGATACTTATTGTTATGTTTTTATCCAAATTTCTTACTCTAATAGTTTTGAAATCTGATATAATAGTATATAATAAGAAAAATGGAGGGAATTAAATGTTAGTTACCGGAAGAGAATTGTTAGTGGATGCTCAAAAAAATGGATATGCTGTTGGTGCTTTTAATGTAAACAATATGGAGATTGTGCAAGCTATTATTGAAGCTGCTGAAGAAACTAATTCACCAGTGATTCTTCAAGCTAGTCAAGGTGGAATTAAATATGCTGGTATAGAATATATTGCTGGTCTAGGAAAGATAGCTGCTAGAAATGCTAAGGTGCCAGTAGCTTTACACTTAGATCATGGTACTGATTTTGACCAAGTAATGTTATGTATTAGACATGGTTTTACTTCTGTAATGATTGACGGATCTAGATTTGCCCTAGATGAAAATATTGCATATACTAATAAGGTAATAGAGGTAGCTCATGCTGTAGGTGTTTCTGTTGAGGCAGAGTTAGGAAAGATTGGAGGTACTGAGGATCATATTACCGTAGATGAGAGAGATGCTACTTTTACAGATCCAGAGGAAGCATTAAGATTTGTAAAGGAGACTAATATAGACTTTTTAGCAATAGCAGTAGGTACTGCCCATGGTGTGTATAAGGGAGAACCAAAACTTGACTTCGATAGAATAAAGACTATAAGAGATAAGGTAGGAGTTCCCCTAGTGCTACATGGTTCTTCTGGAGTTCCTGAAGAGGCTCTGAGAAAAGCTATATCTTTAGGAATTTGTAAGATAAACATAGATACAGATCTTAGAATAGCATTTGCTGAAGGAGTAAAAGACTTCATTAAAGCTAATCCAGATAATATTGATCCAAGAAAGATATTAACTCCTGCAAAAACTCGAATGAAAGAAAAAATTAAAGAAAAAATGCATATATTCGGCTCAGTAGGTAGAGCGTAAAGCCAATTCACAATTCACGATGCACGATGCACAATTAAAGAAAGTGACCGAAGGTCGCTAAAAAGACCTTATAACTAGACTCCAATAACTGTGAGCTGTGAACTGTGCATTGTGCATTGGAAAAAAAGGGGGGTATAGTATGAAGCTTTTTATTGATACTGCAAATATAGAAGAAATAAAAGAAATTAATGAATGGGGAGTTATCTGTGGAGTCACCACCAATCCTAGCTTAATCGCTAAGGAGGGTAGAGATTTCAAGGAAGTTGTTAAAGAAATTGCTGACATAGTAGATGGACCTATTAGTGCCGAGGTTATTTCTTTAGATAAGGAAGGAATGCTGAGGGAAGCTAGGGAGTTAGTTAAAATTCATCCAAATATTGTTATCAAGATTCCTATGACTAAAGAAGGACTAAAAGCTGTAAAGGTTTTAGCTGAAGAAGGAATCAAGACTAATGTGACTTTGATTTTTTCGGCTAACCAAGCTTTACTTGCAGCTCGTGCTGGGGCTACTTATGTAAGTCCTTTTGTAGGAAGACTAGATGATATTAGTAATGAAGGAATTTACATTATTGAAGATATAGTTCAAGTATTTAATATTCACAATATAAATACTGAAATAATTGCAGCAAGTATTAGACATCCTATTCATGTATTAGATGCTGCAAAAGCTGGAGCCCATATTTCAACTATACCATATAAAGTATTTGGACAAATGCTTGATCATCCATTGACTGATATAGGTATAGATAAATTTTTAAAGGATTGGGAAGGCTTACAAATTAAATAGGGAGTGTTAAGATGGATAGAAATTTGGCATTAAATTTAGCAAGAGTAACGGAAGCAGCTGCGTTAGCTAGTGCAAAATTTTTAGGTAGAGGAGACAAGAATGCTGCAGACCAGGCTGCCGTTGATGCTATGAGGCGTATGTTTGATACTGTAAATATAGACGGAGTCGTAGTTATTGGTGAAGGTGAGATTGACGAGGCACCTATGCTATATATTGGAGAACAAATAGGCATAGCAGGTCCAGATAGTTTAAAAATAGATATAGCAGTAGACCCTCTAGACGGAACAAGCTCCATTGCATATGGCCGTCCTGATGCTGTTTCTGTAGTAGCTATAGCTCCGAGGGGTTGCATGCTTCATGCTCCAGATACTTACATGAAAAAAATAGCTGTAGGACCAAAAGCAGCTGGAGTTATAGATATCAATGCTCCTATAGAGGACAATATAGCTCAAGTTGCTAAGGCTTTAGATAAAGATGTATCAGAAGTTACTATAACCATGCTTGATAGGCCAAGGCACAATGACTTGGTAGCAAGTATAAGAAAAGCTGGAGCAAGGATTAGAATGATTACTGATGGAGATGTGATTGCTGCCATAAATACATGTTTTGAAAATACAGGTGTGGATATGATGGTAGGTATAGGAGGAGCTCCTGAGGGAGTTATAACTGCGGCAGCCCTAAAATGTATGGGTGGTGAATTCCAAGGCATTTTACATCCTGTGACAGAAGAACAAAAAAGAAGATGTATAGAGATGGGCGTTGACTTAAATAAAGTATATAAGACAGATGACCTTGTAAAGGGAGATGAAATAGTTTTTGCAGCAACAGGTGTATCACATGGAGAACTACTTCAAGGAGTGAAGTATCTAGAAAATAATGTTGCTTCAACTCATACTCTAGTTTTGAGAGCGGAGACAGGCACTATAAGATTTATTGAGGCTACTCATAAATTAGATAAAAAACCAGAATACGCAAAATAGAAACAATGCACAATGCACAATTCACGATGCACAATGCACAATTGAAAACATAAATAAAGAGATTGCTATTCTGGGCAAAGCGAGGAATCTAGTCTTTAAATCTTTTAATTGTGAACTTAAGTAGGGAACCAAAATCATGGTTTTTGATTTTGTGTTCATCACTTAGCTACTGATATTTGCCCCGCAGGGTATAATTCAGTAGTCCTTTAGGGTTTGTTTATCTAGTGAATTGTGAATTGTGAATTGTCAATTGATGAAAGGGGTGTTTATGTTTGACGGAACATGATCTGTCGGATAAAAAAATAGGCGAACTAAGAGAGATTGCAAAATCTCAAGGAATAGCCAGTCCTTATAAATATAAGAAGGACGAGTTAAAGGATATAATACTTCAAAACTTTGCTTCGGAAGAAAAAGAGAAATTGGAAGAAAAAGAGTTATCTGATGAAAATGAAGTAAAAATAAATATTAAAGATATTGAAACTGAGGATTTACCCGAAAAAGTCACGGAAGAATTGGAGAATATGGATAAGATAAACGGGGCTGAAGGAATCCTCGAGTTACATGCAGATGGTTATGGTTTTTTAAGATCTGATAATTATTTATCTGGTGATGAGGATATATACATTTCCCCGTCTCAAATCAGACGATTTAGATTAAGAACAGGAGATAAAATCTTTGGCGTTACTAGAGATCCAAATCCTGGAGAAAGATATAAAGCTCTTCTCTATATAAAATCTGTTAATGGAATGCATCCAGAAACCTGTACAAAAAGACCTAATTTCGATAGTTTGACTCCCATATACCCAACTAAAAGATTAAAACTTGAAACTAATTCCTCTGAGCTTGCTACTAGGATGATTGATTTAATCGCACCTATTGGCAAGGGACAAAGAGGTATGATTGTGTCTCCGCCAAAGGCTGGAAAAACATCTTTACTTAAAATGGTTGCGAATTCTATAGAAAAAAATCATCCTGAAGTAGAAGTGATTGTGCTTCTAATAGATGAAAGACCTGAAGAGGTAACTGATATGAAAAGATCAGTAAAGGGTGATGTAGTTTACTCAACATTTGATGAACTACCACAACATCATACAAAGGTTGCTGAAATTGTATTGGAAAGAGCAAAAAGGTTGGTAGAACATGGTAAAGATGTAGTGGTTTTACTAGATAGTATTACAAGGCTTGCTAGAGCATATAACTTAACGATACCAGCTACAGGCAGAACTCTTTCAGGAGGATTAGATCCAGGTGCATTACATAAACCTAAGAGATTTTTTGGTGCTGCAAGAAATTTAGAAGAAGGTGGCTCTTTAACTATTCTTGCTACGGCTTTAGTTGAGACTGGCAGCCGTATGGATGATGTTATATTTGAAGAATTTAAAGGAACGGGTAATATGGAAATTCATTTGGATAGAAAGTTATCTGAGAAGAGAATATTCCCAGCTGTTGATATTAATAAATCAGGAACTAGGAGAGAAGAATTACTTCTATCTCAAAAAGAACTTGAAACAATATGGGCTATAAGAAAAGCTATGGGAAATGCACCTACACAAGATGTGACTGAGAATTTAATAGAAAACTTAGTAAAAACTAGAAATAACGACCAATTCATAGATGAGATGAGAAATAAAATTTGGTTTTAGTTGAAAAGAAAAAAATTATATGCTATAATTTAATGGTTGAATTATGAAAGAATGTTTTTTTGCTATATATTAGCAGTTGAAGAGAGGTGAAAGGAATGAAGGCGGATATTCATCCAAATTATAAAGAAGCTACTGTAACTTGTGCCTGTGGAAATACATTTACAACAGGTTCTGTTAAAGATGAATTAAGAGTTGAAATCTGTTCAGAATGTCATCCATTCTTTACAGGTCGTCAAAAATTCGTTGAACGTGGTGGACGTGTTGAAAAATTCAAGAAGAAATATAATATGGATTAATTTCTTCAGAAAACTAGGTTAGATGCTTGAGCAACTAACCTTTATTTTTTATGACCTAACCCAGTGAACGAACGAAGTGAGTGAACTGTAGGTAGGTCAAACGCAACGAACGCCAAATTCATGCGAATGACAATGAGCAAGTGAATTTGTGCAGTGAGACTGCGTGGATGTCCTACTATCAAAAGTATAGTAAGGAAGGATGTAGGTCAAACGTAACATTCGCTACGCTCATTTCTACGCTCACTTCTACGCTCACTAACGTTCGCTTCGCTGTCCGTTTTGTCTGCAATTCGCGAGTGCTCATTGGACAAAAACGCAATGAGCACCAAATTTATGCGACGGATAGGGAGCAAATAAATTTGAGTTGCGAGACTACGGGAAATGACCTAACACAGCGAATAAAATTGGGGGTGAATATATGAAAATAAAGAATTTAGATAGAGTACCCAAACATATTACAAGCATTGGAGGACAGGCACTAATAGAAGGGGTTATGATGCGTGGACCAAAGGATATAGCTATTGCTGTTAGAAAACCTGATGGAGAAATTGAAATAAAAATGGAAAAGTTAAACACTTTGGGTATGAGGTATAAAATATTCAAACTTCCATTTATCAGGGGAATAGTAGGACTTGTAGAGGCTTTAATGTTTGGTACTAGAGCATTGATGTATTCAGCGGAATTCTATGAAGAAGAAGAAACCTCATCTAAAGAAAGTTTTACTCAAAAGATATTTAAAGATAAAGCAGGAGATATTGAGATGGTCTTTGCTGTAATCAGCTCTATTATACTTGCTGTAGGAATATTTATGATATTACCTACTCTTTTAACCAATTTCTTTAAGGGTAGAATTAATAGCTCAATAGGTTTAAATCTTATAGAAGGATTAGTTAGAATAATAATATTCTTAATATATATAATAGGAGTGTCTAAACTAGATGATATTAGAAGAGTATTTGAATATCATGGGGCTGAACATAAGACTATACATTGCTATGAAAATGAAGAAGAGCTTACAGTTGAAAATGTAAAGAAACATCCAATTCTTCATCCAAGATGTGGAACTAGCTTTTTATTTATGGTAATGATAATTAGTATATTGGTCTTATCATTCTTTGGCTGGCCGAATCCATTACAAAGATTTGTTGTGAGGATTTTGATGTTTCCTGTAATTGCAGGTATATCTTATGAAATAAATAGGCTTATTGGGAAAAGCAGTTCAAAATTAGCTTATCTTCTTTCTTATCCTGGCCTAATGATTCAAAAACTAGCTACAGTAAAAGAGCCTGATGGTGAGCAAATTCAAGTGGCCATAGAATCATTAAAAGCAGTTTTAACAGATAATAAGGATGAGGATAAATGGTAACAATAAATAATCTACTAAGGAAGTCGGAAAATTCCATCTTAGATTCAATTCTAATATTATGCAAATTATTAGATGTAGATAAATCCTATATATATACCTATGGAGATAGGGAAGTCTCAAAAGAAGTCGAGGAAAAGTTTTTGTATCTCATGGAAGAAAGAGCTAGGGGATATCCTATACAGTATATATTAGGAGAAAGAGAGTTTATGGGGCTAGATTTTTATTTAGAGGAAGGAGTTCTAGTCCCTAGACCAGATACTGAAATTTTAGTAGAGTATACTATAGACTATATAAATAAAAATTATGGGGATAGAAATATTAAAGTGTTAGATTTGGGCATTGGTAGTGGTGCTATTTCATTGAGTATAGCTCACTATTGTAAAAATGCCTTTGTCTACGGAGTCGATATTTCAGATACTGCCATTAAGGTAGCAAATATTAATAAAGAGAAATTAAATTTGTTCAATGTTAATTTTTATAAAGGTGATTTATTTAAAGCACTAGAAGGGCTTGATTTAGATGGTGGATTCCAAATAATAGCATCTAATCCACCATATATTGCTTCTAAAGAAATTGAAAATTTAGATACGACAGTAAAGGATTTTGAACCAAGGCTTGCTTTAGATGGTGGATTAGATGGTTTAGACTTTTACAGGAAGATTACACCTGAAAGTAAACAATTTTTAGACGATAATGGACTTTTGATATATGAAATTGGTTACGATCAGGGAGAGGCTGTTGTAGAGATTTTACATTCGGAAGGATTTAATAAAGTATCAGTTTTAAAAGATCTACAAGGACTTGATAGAGTAGTTTTAGGTATTAAATAGTAAAGGAGTTGTGCTTTCAATGAAGTTGCTATTTAAATTATTTTCAACGTTTTTTAAAATAGGTGCATTTACTATTGGTGGGGGATATGCTATGCTTCCTTTAATTCAAAGGGAAGTTGTTGATGAAAACCAATGGCTTACCACAGAAGAATTTATGGATATATTGGCTATAGCTGAGGTAACTCCAGGACCTGTAGCTGTGAATACAAGTACTTATGTGGGATATAAAAAGGCAGGTTTAAAAGGAGCTCTATTTTGTACATTAGGGACTGTTCTTCCTTCTTTTGTGATTATACTCCTTATTGTTAAGTTTTTTTGGGGGTATAGAGGAAATCCTATTGTGGAGAAAATATTTCTAGGAATAAGACCTGCAGTAGCGGCATTAATATTTTCAGCAGTATATAAACTGGGATCAAAAATGAAACTTAGTGTTTCTATGATAGCAGGAGCTTTACTTACAGTTTTGGCTATAATAATATTGGATATTAGTCCTATAATAATAATTCTTATAGCTGCTTTTGGCTCAATTATCTATTTTAAAAATAAGGAGAAGAAAATATGAATGTATTGAAGCTTTTTATATCATTTTTAAAAATAGGGGCCTTTAGTTTTGGTGGCGGATATGCTATGCTACCATTGATAAGAAAAGAGATAATAGATGTCCATGGTTGGTTGACGACTAAGGAATTTATAGATATATTGGCTGTAGTAGAAATGACACCAGGGCCAGTTGCAATAAATTCTGCTACTTTCTTGGGATATAAGGTAGCGGGAATATTAGGATCTGTAGCGGCTACGATTGCTGTAGTTCTGCCATCTATAGTTATAATACTTATTATAGCTCATTTTCTGTCAAAGGTTAAGGATTCTCCTTATATTACTTGGGCATTTACAGGAATAAGACCAGTTGTATTAGGCCTTATTGCTTCTGCTAGTATAACTGTGGCCAAGGATGCTGTTATAGATATAAAGAGTTTGGTATTGATGGTTATCCTATTTTACTTAACCTCATTTAAAAAATTGCATCCTATACTTACAATTGTAATTGCTGGTACAGTGGGAGCGTTTATTTTTTAATTGGAAATTAATAAAAAATAATTGACAATTGATAAAATAAAATTCATACTTAATAAGGTATGATTAAAGTTAAAAAATAAAATTAAATAGGAATTTTTCAATTAATAATTAAAAGATAAGAGAATAATATTTTTAACAAATTGATTTATTTCAATGTTTTTAATTGTTAACTGAATATTGTTAATCGTTAATTGAATATAGGGGAGTGAGAATATGCTAGATAAATTAGCTGCAATTGAAGAGAAATACATTGAATTAGGCGAAAAAGTAATGGATATGGAAGTAATAAATGACAGAGTATTGTTTCAAAAATTGATGAAGGAACATTCTGATATAGAGCCTATCGTATTTAAATATAGAGAATTTGTAGAAACTAGAGACAATCTTGAAGAAGCAAAAGAAATGCTTAGAGATAAATTAGATGATGAAATGAAAGAATTAGTTAAAGAGGAGATAAAAGACCTTGAAGCTTCTTTAGAAGCTATTGAGGAAGAATTGAGAGTATTATTAGTACCAAAGGATCCAAATGATCATAAGAATGTTATTGTAGAAATAAGAGGTGGAGCCGGAGGAGATGAAGCTGCTTTATTCTCAGGGGTTTTATTTAGAATGTACTCAAGATATGCAGAGAGAAATAGATGGAAAGTAGAAATAATGAGTACGAATGAAATAGGTATTGGTGGATTTAAAGAAGTAATATTTATGATAAAAGGTAAGGGTGCTTATAGTAGACTAAAATACGAATCTGGTGTACACAGAGTTCAAAGAGTACCTGAAACTGAAGCAAGTGGTAGAATACACACATCAACATCTACAGTTGCAGTGTTGCCTGAAGCGGAAGATGTTGATATAGATATACAAGAGAAGGATTTAAAAATAGATATTTATAGATCATCTGGGGCAGGTGGACAGCACGTAAATACTACTGATTCTGCTGTTAGAATCACTCATTTACCTACAGGAGTGGTAGTTGCCTGCCAAGACGAAAGAAGCCAAATCAAAAATAGAGAAAAGGCAATGAAAATATTAAAAACTAAATTATACGATAAGTTATTAACAGATCAAGCAGCAGAAATAGCTGAAGAGAGAAAGGGTCAAGTAGGTACAGGCGATAGATCAGAAAGAATTAGAACATATAATTTCCCGCAAGGTAGAGTTACAGACCATAGAATCAATCTAACGCTATATAAGTTAGATGCCTTTGTAGATGGTGATTTAGATGAGATGATAGATGCTTTAATTACCTCAGACCAAGCAGAAAAATTAAGTTCAGAAGAATAGATAACAAAAACGGTGACCTTTTACGGTTACCGTTTTTTTATTTATTTAAAATATAATACAATACCTAATATAAATCCAACAACAGTACCAATACTAGAAAACCTTCCTCTGTGGAGGGTTTTTCCCGTTGGGATTAATTCATCACAGACTATATATAACATGATACCTCCTGCACTAGCTAAGCAGAGGGAAATAACAGTATTAGAAATATTACCTAAATAAGCACCGATATATGCTCCTATTCCAGTAGTCATTCCCACTAGAACGCTAAATAGCATTATTTTCCAAGTCTTAATCTTATTCATACTTAGAGGTAGTGAGATAGACATCCCTTCAGGAATATTGTGTAAGAGCATTGCCATAGTAAGAACTAATCCAAAATCAGAGATGCCAACTAAGGTAGAGCCTAGAGCCATACCTTCTGGGATACTATGTATAGCCACACTTAATCCCAAAATTGCACCTGTCTTTATATTCACAAAGCAAGATAACTTATCTAATAAAGTTTCCAATATAATAATAACCAATATACCTATTGTAACACCTAATATCACATTAAGTACCCCACCTATGTAAAATGCTTCAGGAAATAAGTGAAAGCTTACTATAAACATCATAAATCCACCAGTCAATCCTAATAAAAAACTTAACACTTTATCTGTTTTCTTTATATATATTCCAATTATACTTCCTAAACTAATGCCTATGACACCTACTAAAAGTCCAATAATACCTATAATCCATTCACTCATTTTAACCCCTCCCATTAATAAATATGAAAGGTTTCTAATAATTATTATTCTAATTGATGAATGAGTATCAGATAAATACACAATAAAGAATTATTGAATTATACTTTGGATAGTAGGTATAAGTAGCTAAGCCAAATTGCTGTAATTATCAAAGTTTTTTGTATAATTACAGTACCTAAAAGTTATGTTTTTGGGATTTCTATAGTTTGCAATTTTGGATTCTTACTTATGTGAATTGTGAATTGTTAATTTGTAGGTAATAATATATAATAATATAAAGCAAAAAAGTCAGTGAATAGTTAAAAGTTATAAAATTAGTGAATAGTGAAAAGTTAAAAGTTATAAAATTAGTGAATAGTGAAAAGTTAAAAGTGAATAGTTTTAAGAAGAAGTCCGTGTATTTTGATTTTCAGCTATTAATCATTGACTGTTAATTATTCACTGTTTCCCCATTATTTACAAGTAAGGTGAGAGGTAAGTATGAAGACAAAAATAATAAAAATTGATAAAGACAATATAAACAGTGATTTAATAATTGATGCGGTAAATATAATTAAAAATAGTGGATTAGTTGCATTTCCAACTGAAACCGTATATGGACTTGGTGCAAATGGATTTGATGAAAATGCGGCAAAAAAAATATTTGCTGCAAAGGGAAGACCCGAAGATAATCCATTGATTCTTCACGTCTATTCAGTAGAGCAAGTTGAGGAGCTAGTGGAGGAAATTCCAGATATAGCTAAAAAATGCATGGAGGAATTTTGGCCTGGACCGTTAACAATCCTTCTGCCAAAATCCGATAAAGTACCAAATATAATTACTGCAGGATTAGATACTGTAGCAATTAGGATGCCGGAGAATAAAATAGCATTGGAGCTAATAAAAATGTCAAATGTTCCCATAGCTGCACCTTCTGCTAATATATCAGGAAGACCTAGTCCTACATCAGTTAAGCATGTAATAGATGACTTAATGGATAAAGTAGATATGATAGTAGATGGCGGAGAGACAGGAGTAGGATTAGAGTCAACGGTACTAGATTTATCAGGAGATTTACCTATGATTCTTCGTCCAGGAGGAGTAACTAAGGAAGATTTACAGAAAATAATCCCCAATGTAACTATAGACTTTGCTATAATAAAAGAGGATGCAAATATAATTCCTAAATCCCCTGGACAAAAATATAGACATTATGCTCCAAAATCAGAGATGCTTGTTTTTAGCGGTGATATTGATAAGATAACAGATGCTATTATGGCAAAGACTAAAGAATATATGGCTATTGGTAAAAGGGTAGGGGTTATTTGTACTGATGAAACAAAGGAAATTTATAAGGATGGGCTGATAATATCTATGGGCAGCAGGCGAAATAACGAAACCATTGCTCGTAATTTATTTAATACCCTTAGACTGTTTGATGAGGAGAATGTAGATATCATCTTAGCAGAGGGGGTTGAACCATCACATTTAGGAATAGCAATAATGAATAGAATGATGAAGGCTGCTGGCGGTAGAATTATTAAGGTTTAGAAGGAGAGAACTAAATGATAGTTTTGTTTGTATGTACTGGTAATACTTGTAGAAGTCCTATGGCAGAGGGGATTTTGAAATCTATAGCCAAAGAAAAAAAATTAAGCCTAGAAGTCAAATCTGCAGGAATCTCTGTATTCGATGGAGATAATGCATCTAGGAATTCTATAGAAGCTATGAAGAAAATCGGAATCGATATATCGAAGCATAAAGCAAGACAGCTTCATAGAGATTTAGTCGACGAGGCTGATTTGATTTTAACTATGTCTAAACCTCATAAGGAAATTATAATATCAAATTTTCCGTCGGCTAAGGATAAGATTTTTGCTTTATTAGAATATGTTTATAAAATAGATAAAGATATAGCAGATCCCTATGGTGGAAATCTTCTCTTATATGAACATATAAGAGAAGAAATTTATAAAGCAATAAAAAAGATAATTGACAATGGCCAATTGACAATTAATTAAAGAGAGGATGAATATAAATGAAAATAGGCATAGGCAGTGATCATGGTGGTTTTGAATTAAAGGAATATATTAAGGAGTATTTAGATAGAGAGGGAATTTCTTATATTGATTATGGCACAAATTCCATCGAATCAGTGGATTATCCAGATTATGGAAAAAAGGTATCTGAAGCTGTTGTATCCAAAGAAGTGGATAAGGCTATTGTCATCTGCGGCACAGGTATTGGTATTTCTATAGCTTGCAATAAGGTAAAGGGAATTAGATGTGCATTATGTGGAGATACCTACTCAGCCAGAATGAGCAGAGAACATAATGATGCTAATGTTTTAGCTCTTGGAGGCAGGGTAATTGGAAGAGATTTGGCTTTAGAAATAGTTTCTATATGGTTAAAAACACAATTTGAAGGCGGAAGGCATGAAAAAAGAGTAGAAAAAATAAGTGAAATTGAAGGCTAGTTTATGATATAATTTTCAAGGAAAATAATTAATGTTGAGAAAGGAGTTTTTCATATGGGAAACGTAGTAGTATTTGACCATCCTCTTATTAAACATAAACTTACATTTATAAGAGATAAAAATACAGGATCTAAGGAGTTTAGAGAATTAGTTACAGAGGTTTCAATGCTTATGGGTTATGAGGTAACTAGAGATTTACCTTTAGAGGAGATTGAAATAGAAACCCCTCTTATGAAAATGAAATCACAAGTTATATCAGGTAAGAAGGTGGGACTTATACCAATACTTAGAGCAGGACTTGGTATGGTTGATGGTATGTTAAATCTTTTGCCAGCGGCTCGTGTAGGACATATTGGGCTTTATAGAGATCCAGAGACGTTAAAACCTGTAGAGTATTATTGTAAATTACCTCAAGATATTGAAGAAAGAGAATTGATAGTCTTAGACCCTATGCTTGCAACAGGAGGTTCGGCTGTAGCTGCAATAGACTTTTTAAAAAAGAGAGGTGCCACAAGCATAAAATTAGTTTGCTTGATAGCTGCTCCTGAGGGAGTGAAGGCTGTAACAGATTCTCATCCAGATGTAGATATTTATGTAGCTGCTTTAGATGAAAAACTAAATGATCACGCCTATATAGTCCCAGGTCTTGGAGATGCTGGTGACAGATTGTTCGGAACTAAATAAAAGGAGAGGGATTTGCTATGAAAAGCTTTATTGCACCATTTTTGCTAGCAACGGTTATTTCATATTTGTCTACTCCTTTGGTAAGGAAACTAGCATTTAAGGTAGGGGCCGTTGATATTCCAAAAGATGATAGAAGAGTGCACAAAGAGGCTATGCCACTTATTGGTGGTTTGGCTATATTTGTAGCAGTAATTGTGGTTACTTTAATATTTTTACCTTTAGAAAAAGAAATTATTTCAATAATAATAGGTGGAACTGTTATTGTAATAGGGGGCATAATAGACGATCTTAAGGAGCTAAAACCTAAAACTAAATTTATGTTTCAAATCATAGCAGGCTTGATACTTATATTTGGTGATGTGAAAGTTGATTTCATTACAAATCCCTTTACAAAAAACAGCTCACTGCTGTACTTAAATTGGTTATCTATACCTATTACTTTGTTTTGGGTAGTTGGTATTACTAATACATTAAACTTCATAGATGGATTAGATGGATTATCTGCGGGAGTTGCTATGATATCAAGTATAACCCTTATGATTGTAGCTAGTAAAGGGTATACTAGCAATTATATCAGTGTGATCATAATGTCAGCTGCTATAGCTGGTGCATGTTTAGGCTTTTTACCATTTAATTTTAACCCAGCGAAGATTTTCATGGGTGATACTGGTGCATTATTCTTAGGATTTATGTTAGCCGCCATAACAATAGAAGGTGTTATGAAGAGCGTAGCAACCATTGCTATTGTTGCACCTATACTTATATTATCTGTACCCATTTTTGATACTACTTTTGCAATATTTAGGAGATTATTAAATGGGCAATCTATATCAGCGGCAGATAAAGGACATTTACACCATAGGCTTTTAAGTAGAGGGTATTCTCAGAGAAAATCCGTGCTAATACTTTATGGCATATCTGCGATTTTTGGCTTATTTGCAATATTAGTATCTCAAGCCAATAGTAGACAGGCTGTATATTTATCTTTAGTGTTACTTATCGTATCAGTGCTAGTAGCCATAAAGCTGGGGATATTTGAGAAGAGATAGCGAATAGTTAAGAGTATTAAAAGCAGTGAATAGTGAAGAGTGAAAAGTGAATAGTTCAGGATAAGGATTTTTGGGGTCTTTTAGTCTTTTCAACTATTCACTATTAGTTATTCACTAAAGAGATGAAAGGATGATTTATCTTATGAAAATAATGACTGTCTTTGGTACAAGACCAGAGGGAATCAAGATGGCTCCAATAATTAAGGAGTTGGAGAAGAGAGAAGGTATTGAATCTGTTATATGCATTACTGCTCAACATAGACAGATGTTAGATCCGGTACTAAATATATTTAATATAAAACCGGATTATGATTTGAATATATTTAAACCTGGACAAACTCTAACAGAAATCACAACAAGGGCCTTAGAAGGTCTAGAGGAAGTAATTATAAAGGAGAAGCCTGACGTACTACTGGTTCAAGGTGATACTACTACAGTATTTGCAGGAGCTTTAGCTGCATTTTATCAAAAGGTAAAGGTTGGGCATGTAGAAGCAGGACTTCGTAGTGGAAATCTATATTCACCATATCCTGAGGAAGCTAATAGGAGATTAGCTGGTTTACTTGCAAATTTTCATTTTGCTCCAACAGAAAGGAATAGGCAAAACTTATTAAAAGAAGATTATCCAGATGAAAAAATATTTATTACAGGCAATACTGTAATAGATGCTTTAAAGTATGTTATCAAAGAAGATTACATATTTGATATTGATTTATTAAACAATCTAGATTATGAGAATAAAAGAGTAATTTTAATTACAGCCCATAGGAGTGAAAATATTGGTAAGCCTATGGAAAATATATTTACTGCAATTAAAGATATTATGGAAAAATATGAAGATGTAGAATTAGTTTTTCCTATGCATCTAAATCCTAAGGTACGAGAAATTGCTAATAAAGTTTTAACAAACAATGATAGGATACATTTGATAGAGCCTTTAGATTATGCACCTATGGCAAATCTTATGGCAAAAGCACATCTAATCGTTACAGATTCAGGTGGACTTCAAGAAGAAGGACCTACCTTTGGCAAGCCTGTACTTGTAGTTCGTGAAGAAACAGAAAGACCAGAAGGAATAGAGGCTGGAACAGCTAAACTAGTAGGTACTAAATATGAGAGTGTATTTAATGAGCTTAATCTTCTGTTATCAAATAAGGATGAATATAATAAGATGGCTAATGCTGTAAATCCATATGGAGATGGAAAGGCAAGTGAGAGGATAGTAGATATATTAGTGAATAGCGGAAAGTAAAAAATAGTGAAAAGTGAATAGTGAAAAGTGAATAGTTTTAGGTAAGGGTTTAGGGTCTTTTTAACTATTAGTTATTCGCTATTATCTATTCACTATCTTTCAAGGGGTTGAGATTTTGGTAGATAAATTAACCGAACTTAGGGATAGTTTTGAAATGTTAGAGGATATTTTAAATTATGCATATGAAGGCTATGTATTAGTTGATCCTGAAGGCAAAATAGTTAAGATGAATTATGAAAAGCTTTTAGGAATAAAAGAAGAAGACGCAATCGGAAAACCAGTAGAAGAAATTATCGAAAATACTCGTATGCATATTGTAGTAAAGACAGGGGCTAAGGAGTTAAGAGATGTACAGAGAATACAAGGTCATGATATGATTACAAACCGTATTCCCATAATAAAGCAGAACAAAGTAATTGGAGCCGTAGGCACAGTGCTTTTTAAAGATATCAGCGAAGTAAAGGAGTTGGCTCACCAGCTCCTTGATTTGCAATCAAAGATAAATAAATATAGAGGTGAAATTGAAAGAATAGAAGGGAGTAAGTACTCCTTTGATAGTATTATCACTAGAAATCCAAAGATGGAATATTTAAAAAAGGTTGGTAGGATGGCAGCAGAAACAAATTCAACTGTGCTTATTACAGGAGAATCTGGTACTGGTAAGGAGTTATTTGCACATGCAATTCATAGAGCAAGCTATAGAAAGGGAGAGGCCTTTATAGCTATTAATTGTGCTGCAATCCCCAAAGACTTATTAGAATCCGAGTTATTTGGATATGATAGTGGCGCATTTACTGGAGCTAGAAAAGAAGGTAAGGTTGGAAAATTTGAACTTGCTTCGGGAGGAACCATTTTTTTAGATGAAATAGGAGATATGCCTTTAGAAATGCAGGCAAAAATTCTTAGGGTATTAGAATCTAAAGAATTTGAAAGAATTGGCAGTAACAAAAAAGTTTCATTCGATGCTAGAGTTATAGCAGCTACAAATGAAAATATAGAAGAAGCAATAAAAAAGGGTAAATTTAGAGAGGATTTATACTACAGATTAAATGTAATAACTATAGAAATTCCACCACTTCATGAAAGAATTGAGGATATAGAGCCTTTGAGTCAGGATATTCTTGCTTTTTTACTTAGGGAAATGAACCTAGGAGAAAAAGAGCTGGCTAGAGAAACTATAAAAATCCTTAAATCATATAGTTGGCCAGGAAATGTAAGAGAACTAAGAAATGTATTGGAAAGAGCAATTAATCTTTCTACAGGTAGGATTATTTTGCCAGAACATCTACCAGAAAGACTTATGAATAGGGCAAGCTATATAGTGGGAGACCCAGATGATATACCTTTATTAAAGGATGTTGTTTTAGTAGCTGAAAAAGAAGCCATAGAGAAAGCTCTTGTTTTGACCAAGGGAAATAAATCTCTAGCTGCCGAGAAATTGGGAATACACAGGACAGCTCTATATAAAAAGATTGATAAGTATAAAATAGAAAGTTGAAATGTAGCTAGAAATATACAAAATTATTGATGATGTATACTTTTTGCTACATGATTTTTATATAAATATAAGCAAACTGTATAATAAAACGTACACTCTATAAATATTACATCATATCAAAAAAATCATAATTTAATTTATATATCATATACATTAGTGAACTCAACAGTTTTAGTCAATAAAATACTTTTTATATAACTTGGCACAATAATTGCTATTATATTTATTATATGGATTTAATAAAAAATTACAAATAGATTGATTTAAAAAACAAATAAATTATAGGAGGTATAAAAATGAGAGAAGTTGTTATTGCTTCAGCAGTTAGAACACCTATTGGTGCATTTGGAGGTAAGTTTAAAGATGTTTCTGCAGTGCAACTTGGTACTATAGTAGCTAAGGAAGCCCTAAAAAGAGCAAAAGTAGATCCAAGTATGGTAGATGAAGTTATTTTTGGTAATGTATTACAAGCTGGATTAGGCCAAAACGTTGCTAGACAGGTATCAGTACATGCAGGTATTCCTGTAGAAGTACCTTCTTTTACAGTTAATAAAGTTTGTGGTTCTGGACTAAAGACAGTTGCGTTGGCAGCTCAGGCTATTTTAGCAGGAGAAGCAGATATAGTATTAGCAGGTGGTACAGAGAATATGAGTCAGGCTCCATATCTATTAAAATCTGCTAGATGGGGTCAAAGAATGGGTAATGGTCAAATAGAAGATTACATGGTACAAGATGGTCTAACTGATATTTTCAATAATTACCATATGGGAATTACAGCAGAAAATATTGTAGAAAAATATGGCCTTACTCGTGAGGAACAAGATCAATTATCATTAGGAAGCCAAAACAAAGCAGAAGAAGCTGTAAAGAGTGGAAGATTTAAAGAAGAAATTATTGCTGTTGAGATTCCTCAAAGAAAGGGAGATCCAATAGTTGTTGATACTGATGAATATCCAAAATTTGGTACTACCATAGAGACGTTAGGAAAACTTAGACCAGCATTTAAGAAAGATGGTAGTGTAACTGCAGGAAATGCTTCTGGTATCAATGATGGAGCAGCTGCTTTAGTTGTAATGAGTAAAGAAAAGGCTGACGAGCTAGGAATTACTCCATTAGCTACTATTGCATCCTATGCTTCAGCAGGGGTGGAGCCATCCTTAATGGGAACTGGACCTATTCCGGCTACAAGAAAAGCTTTAACTAAAGCTAATATGACAGTAGAAGATTTAGATTTAATAGAAGCAAACGAAGCTTTTGCAGCTCAAGCATTATCAGTTATAAAGGATCTTAACCTTGACACTGATAAAGTTAACGTAAATGGTGGAGCTATAGCTTTAGGTCATCCAATAGGCGCTTCAGGAGCTAGAATATTAGTTTCATTATTACATGAAATGGCAAAGAGAGATGCTAAAAATGGTTTAGCTACCCTATGTATAGGTGGAGGACAAGGAATAGCTATGATAGTTAAAAGATAGTGAATAATTAAAAGTGAATAGTGAATAACAGAAAGTAGTTATATATAATAGTGAATAAATAATAGTTTGAAAGGCTAAAAGAGATGGCTATCCTTATCTTTTAAACTATTGGATTTTCACTAATTCTAAAACTATTCACTATTCTCTCTTCACTATTGACTAAATAAAGGAGGTTATATTTATGAATAAAGTTATATCTATTGATGCAGCTATAGATCATATTAAAGATGGTATGACTATTATGATCGGTGGATTCTTAGGATGTGGATCACCACACAGATTAATCGACGCTCTTGTGAAAAAGGGTGTTAAAGATTTAACATTAATTTGCAATGATTCTGGTTTTCCAGAAATAGGTGCGGGTAAATTGGTAGTAAATAAACAAATTAAAAAACTTATAGCTTCTCATGTTGGGACAAACCGTGAAACTGGAAATCAAATGAATTCTGGCGAAATGGAGGTAGTATTAGTACCACAAGGAACTCTTGCAGAGCAAGTAAGGGCAGGAGGAGCTGGACTTGGTGGATTTTTAACACCAACAGGAGTAGGTACAATAGTTGAAGAAGGTAAAGAAAAAATGATAATTGATGGAAAGACATATCTTCTTGAGAAACCACTTAGAGCAGACGTTGCTTTAATTGCTGGAGCAACTGTAGATAAATTTGGTAATATCGTATATCATGGTGCTACAAGAAATTTCAACACACTTATGGCTACTGCTGCAGATACAGTAATCGTTGAAGCTGAAAAGGTTTTAGAAATAGGAGAACTTGATCCTAATGATGTTGTTACTTCAGGAATATTTGTAGATTATATTGTTAATGGAGGTGACAAATAATGGATAAGAAAGAATTCATTGCTAGACGTGTAGCTAAAGAACTAAAAGACGGAGACGTAGTTAACCTTGGCATCGGATTGCCAACTATGGTAGCTAACCATGTACCTGAAAATATGACAGTGTTTTTCCAATCAGAAAATGGATTTATAGGCCTTGGACCTGCTCCAGAAGAAGGCAAAGAGGACCCTTATATAGTAAATGCAGGAGCTCAATGTGTAACTATTCTGCCTGGTGGAATATTCTTTGACTCCGCTACATCCTTTGGTATTATTCGTGGAGGTCATGTTGATATGACAGTACTTGGAGCACTTCAGGTAGATGAAAAAGGTAATCTTGCTAACTGGATGATACCAGGAAAAATGGTTCCAGGTATGGGAGGAGCTATGGATTTAGTAACAGGAGCTAAAAAGGTAATAGTAGCTATGGAACATACCGTAAAAGGAAGTCATAAGATATTAAAGGAATGCAACCTTCCATTGACAGCTGCGGGAGAAGTAAATCTTATTATTACTGAAATGGGAGTTATAGAAGTAACTAAAGAAGGTTTAGTATTGAAGGAAATTAATCCAGAATTTACTGTAGAAGAAGTGCAAGCAGCTACAGAAGCTAAGTTAATAATTTCTGAAAACTTAATAAAGATGGAAATCTAAATTTTTCTGAAATAGCCCTTAGTACCTAAGGGCTATTTTTTATAACGAATAGGAAAGTTCTATTTTTTCTCTTTTCCATTTTAGAACTTGCTATGATCTAAATATGTTTTAAGCAGATTGCCGAAATCTTTGATTTTGTGTAAGTTGCTTATGTATTGTCCAAAAAAGACTTTCTTTTTCTTTAATATAAGCTTGAATTTAAATAGGTGTAGGAAATAGATTTCTTAATATATTAACGTCTCAATAGAAGTTTTTGTTATATTGTGATAGTCAAATTTTGCAATATTGCATTAAATTACTTGCATAATATTGTAAAATTTTATATAATTGCAATAGTATTTTAAAAATATTCTTTGCGTAATGTGACACGTTAATGTTATAATTATAACATACTAATGAAAAATGTTTACCATGGAGTGAGGAAATGAAGAATAAAAACTATAAGGATATCTTTCAAAACCTAACTTTGATTACTCAAGTTGGCCTCTCTGTTATTACACCTATTTTGCTCGGTGTTTTCTTGGGGCAATTTATAGATAATAAAGTTGGTACGAATGGTATCTTTTCTATTATCTTCATTATTTTTGGTGTTGGTGCAGGTTTTTTGAATATATTTAAATTAGCTGGCAATAAAGGAAACAAAAGGAAGTGAATATATGAATAATGACTTAGTGTTTAAAGTAACAAAACGAGTAAGTATAATTTCACTATTAATTATTGGAAGTGCTGCTTTTATATTTAAAAATTCTAAGCCAATTATACTTGGGTATATATTTGGAGCAATAATTAGTATATTAGGGTTTAAATTGCTTCATAATACTATAAATAAGGCTGTGGAAATGTCACCAGGTAAAGCTGCTGCTTATTCTACTGTACACTATATTTTAAGATATTTGATATATTTTATTGTACTTTCAGTAGCTGCCATAGCAGATTATCTTAATTTTCCTGCAGCTATTTTGGGGCTTTTAATGGTCAAAATTGTCATATTAGGTTCAGGGATATTTGACAAAGATTTTCAGAAATATCAGAAATAAATAATTAATAATTTATTAATTATTTATATATTACATTTAGGAAATAAGAATAAGTAATATATAGCAAAGTATGAAAGGAGGGATATATTTGGAATTATTATTAAAAATATTTGGGATGGAAATAATTGTACCTGACACTATTGTTAATATGTGGATAGTTACAATATTATTAATTATTTTTGCCTTTATAGTTAATAGTAAAATTAAAAAGGCTAATGTAGATGAAGTACCATCAAATTTCCTAAATGTTGTAGAACTAATAGTGGAATCTATAGAGAATCTAGTTAACACAACTATGGGCCCACAAAATATCAAATTTGCACCTTATATTTTAACTCTAGCATTATTTTTGGCAGTAGCTAATTTATTTGGGTTACTAGGATTTTCACCACCCACATCAGATTATTCTGTTACATTTTCTCTAGCTTTAATTACTTTTGCGTTAACGCAGTTTTGGAAATTTAGAAATTCTAGAGGCTTAGGTGGTTATTTAAAGAGTTTTACAGAACCTATGATTTTTTTAACTCCGCTAAATGTAATTGGTGAGTTAGCCAACCCAATTTCATTATCTTTCCGTCTTTTCGGAAATATTATGAGTGGTGGAATTATTATGGGCTTGCTATATCAGGCACTAGGATTAATTGCACCAGTTATTGCGGCACCATTGCATGCTTATTTTGATGTATTCTCTGGATTGTTGCAAACATTTATATTTATAATGCTATCTATGATATTCATAGGTGGGGCAGAAGAGTAAATTATTTTTCTAAAATTTGAGAGGAGGAAACAAAATGTTACAAGGAATTACAAGTGAGGCTTTTATATTAGGATGTTCAGCAATAGGTGCTGGTCTTGCAATGATCGCAGGTATAGGACCTGGAGTTGGTCAGGGTCATGCAGCGGGTCAAGCAGCAGCGGCAGTAGGTAGACAGCCAGAAGCTAAAGGTGATATTACTTCAACTATGCTTTTAGGTCAAGCGGTAGCAGAGACAACAGGTATTTACGGATTAGTTATAGCTATAATTTTACTATTCGTTAGACCACTATTAACAGCTTATATCAATCTAGGATTATAATATCTGATGTTTAATCCCTGGATGTGTTCTAATGGGACACTGGGGGTATCTCAGGCTAAGGAGGTTAGTTTATGTTTGTAGTTAGAGCCTTGCCAGAACTTTCATCTATGATTTTAGCTTGGGTGGCTTTGTTGTTACTCTATCTAATGCTTAGGCATTTCTTATATAAACCAGTTTCACAATATCTAAATGCTAGAAAAGAAAAAATTAAATCAGATATTGATGGAGCAAAGGTATTAAAGGAAGAGGCTATAGCCTTAAGAGATGATTATGAGTCAAGAATTAGCCTTGCCAAGAAGGAAAGTCAAGAAATTATTGAATCTGCTAGAAAGCGTGGAGAAGAATTGAAAGAAGGCATATTAGCAGAAGCTAAAAAAGAAGCTGAAGGCATAGTATCAAGAGCTAGAAAAGAAATAGCTCGTGAAAGAGAAGTAGCTTTTCAAGACATTAAATCCCAAGCTGGCGAAATTGCAATCTTAATTGCTTCTAGGATTATGGAAGAAGAAATTAAAATTGATAAACAAAAAAATTTAATCGATAAATTTATTGATGAGGTAGGTAGTTCAAAATGGCAGAGTTAATTAGTAATAGATATGCTTTAGCCCTTTTTGAAGCCGGATTGGATTTAGAAAAGACAGATGAATTTAATAAGGAATTAGATTTTTTAAAGGTAATATTTGAGGAAGAAAAGAAATTGCTTCAAATATTACATCACCCTAAAATTAGTAGGGTAGAAAAAAGAGATTTAATAGATAAACTTTTTAAAGATAGAATATCACAAGAGATGGTCAACTTTCTATATATTCTCATCGATAAAAGACGTGAAGGATATATTTTAGAGATAATAGACCAATATAAGGAATTATTCAATGAACATGAAAACATAGTTAAAGTTGTAGCTATAACAGCAGTACCTATGGAAGAAAAATCTAAAAATAAGCTTCAGACAGTTTTATCTAATAAGCTAGAGAAGAAAATTGAACTTACGAATGAAGTTGATGGTACAATTCTTGGTGGCGTATTGCTTAAGCTTCAAAACAAGCTTATAGATGGTACAGTAAAAGGTCAGCTAGAATCCATAGGAAAAGCTATTAGTGGTGCAACTAACTAGGGAAGAGTGAGGTGAGAAAATGGAGTTAAGACCAGAAGAAATAGGTTCCATTATTAAGGAACAAATTAAAAGATACGAAAAAACTTTAGATATGGTAGACGTAGGTACTGTTATTCAAGTAGGGGATGGTATTGCTAGAATCCATGGTCTAGAAGGATGTATGGCAGGAGAACTTATAGAGTTCCCAGGAGAAGTATTTGGTATGGCTATGAACTTGGAGGAAGATAATGTTGGATGTGTTCTTTTAGGTTCAGATGATAAGATAAAAGAGGGAGATACTGTAAAGAGAACTGGTAGAATCATAGAAGTTCCAGTAGGAGATGCTATGATAGGTAGAGTTGTTAATGCCCTTGGTCAACCAATTGATGGTAAGGGAGCTATAAACACTACTAAATTTAGTCCTATTGAGAAAATCGCTCCAGGAGTTATCACAAGAAAGAGTGTTAACCAACCTTTACAAACAGGTATCAAAGCAATAGACTCCATGATCCCAATTGGTAGAGGCCAAAGGGAGCTTATAATTGGAGATAGACAAACTGGAAAAACTGCTCTTGCTATCGATACTATTATTAACCAAAAGGATCAAAATATAATTTGTATCTATGTAGCCATAGGACAAAAAAGATCTACAGTAGCTCAAATAGTTGATACATTAGAGAAACGTGGTGCAATGGATTACACAATAATTGTCTCTTCTACGGCTAGTGAATTAGCACCGTTACAATATATTGCTCCTTATGCTGGTGTAACAATAGGTGAGGAGTTCATGGATAATGGCAAAGATGTTTTAATTGTATATGACGATTTATCAAAACATGCTATTGCCTATAGAGCTATGTCACTATTATTGAGACGTCCACCTGGAAGAGAAGCTTTCCCAGGAGACGTATTCTATCTTCACTCAAGACTTCTTGAGAGAGCTGCAAAATTAGATGAGAAATATGGTGGAGGTTCTATTACTGCATTACCTATTATAGAAACCTTAGCTGGAGATATATCAGCATATATTCCAACAAATGTTATTTCTATTACAGATGGACAGATTTTCTTAGAGACAGATTTATTCTTTGCAGGACAAAGACCAGCTATAAACTCAGGACTTTCTGTTTCAAGAGTTGGAGGTTCTGCACAAATTAAGGCTATGAAAAAAGTTGCAGGTAGGATTAAATTGGAACTAGCTCAATATAGGGAGTTAGCTGCTTTTGCTCAATTTGGTTCCGAGTTAGATAAGGAAACGAAATCAATACTTGATCAAGGTGCTAGAATGCTTGAAATATTAAAGCAGCCTCAATACAGCCCAGTATCGGTTGAGCATCAAGTAATTATACTTTATGCTGCACTTAATAAACATCTTTCAGATATACCTGTAGATAAGGTATCTACTTTTGAAAAAGAATTTTTACAATTTGTGGATAATAATTATCCTGATATTATAGAAAGCATAAGAACAACAAAAGACTTAACTGATGAAAACACTGAAAGAATCGTAACAGCTATAAATGAATTTAAGAAAAGTTTTCAATAATTGTCAATTATCAATTACAATTGTGAATTGTAAATTGTGAATTGATTCAAGGTGGTGTAAATTTTGGCTGAAACAACAAGAGATATTAAAAGGCGAATAAGAGGAATTAGTAATACAAGACAAATTACCAAGGCCATGGAATTAGTTTCATCAGCAAAGTTAAAACGGGCTAGAGAAAGATTAGAAAAATCTAGACCATACTATAATACTGTTCTTAGTAATATTCAAGATATCCTAGCTACTACAGGAAATATGAAACATCCTTTATTAGATAATAGAGAAGTTAAGTCTTCTTTATATATTGTAGTATCTGCTGATAGAGGACTTGCAGGAGGATATAATGCAGGTGTAATCAGGTTAGCAGAGAACAAAATAAGAGAAGATAACATAGATGCTAAAATAATTGCTGTAGGAAGCAAGGCGAGAGATTACTTTAAGAAAAGAGGTTATGACCTAGTTGGTGATTTTGTGGGAATTAGTGAAGAACCAGAATTTGCTGATGCTAGGAAAATTGGTAATATAGCACTTGAACTATATAAAAACAAGGATATAGATGAGATAAACATAGTCTACACTAAGTTTTTAGGTACTATTTCTCAGGAACCTACGATTTTAAAATTACTTCCATCTACGGAAGTTCACGAGGGATCGAGTGAAAGAAGAACAGTTACAGAGTTCGAGCCTTCTACTGAAGAGGTGCTTAGTTACTTGATTCCCAAATATATACAAAGTACTATCTATGGTGCTCTTATTGAAGCTTCTTCTAGCGAGCAGGCGGCTAGAAGGGTAGCCATGGAGGCTGCTACAGATAATGCTGATGAAATGATTGATGAGCTTAACATCAGCTATAACAGAGCAAGACAAGCGGCAATTACTATGGAAATAACTGAAATTGTCTCAGGTGCTGACGCTCTAAAGTAAGGATGAAAGGAGAGGGCAAATGGAAAAGAACATTGGTAAAATTGTTCAAGTTATAGGCCCCGTAGTTGATATTCGATTTAGTGAAGATAGTCTACCAGAGCTATTGAATGCTATTGAGATAGAGAGAGAAGGAAAAAAATTAGTTGTAGAGGTAGCTCAACATGTTGGCGATGACACTGTTAGGTGTGTTGCCATGGATTCAACTGATGGACTTGTAAGAGGAATGGAAGCTGTTAATACTGGAAAGTCTATAGCAGTTCCTGTAGGTAAGGAAACATTGGGAAGACTTTTCAACGTATTAGGTGAAGCTATTGATGGTAAAGGAGATGTTAATGCAGCACAAACTGCTCCTATTCATAGACCAGCTCCATCCTTTGAAGAACAAGAGACTTCTAAGGAAATATTTGAAACGGGGATTAAAGTAGTAGACCTTATAGCACCTTATTCAAAAGGTGGTAAGGTAGGCTTGTTTGGTGGTGCTGGAGTAGGTAAAACAGTACTTATACAAGAGTTAATAAATAATATTGCGACACAACATGGCGGTTTATCTGTTTTTACTGGTGTCGGAGAGAGAACTAGAGAAGGTAACGACTTATACTATGAAATGATTGAATCTGGAGTAATCGATAAGACTGCCTTAGTATTTGGACAGATGAATGAGCCACCTGGAGCCAGAATGAGGGTAGCTTTAACTGGTCTTACTATGGCGGAATATTTTAGAGATCAAGAAGGGCAAGATGTTTTACTATTCATAGATAATATATTTAGATTTACGCAAGCCGGATCAGAGGTATCTGCTCTATTAGGTAGAATGCCATCAGCAGTAGGTTATCAGCCGACTTTAGCTACTGAAATGGGTGCATTACAGGAAAGGATTACTTCAACTAAGAAGGGTTCCATTACATCAGTTCAAGCTGTATATGTGCCTGCAGATGACTTGACTGACCCAGCCCCTGCGACTACATTTGCTCACTTGGATGCTACTACAGTATTATCACGTCAAATTTCAGAGTTAGGAATTTATCCAGCAGTTGATCCATTAGATTCAACTTCTAGAATTTTGGACCCTGAAATCGTAGGTAAGGAACATTATGAAGTAGCAAGACAAGTACAAGAGATTCTTCAAAGATACAAGGATCTTCAAGATATTATAGCTATTCTAGGTATAGATGAGCTTTCAGATGAAGATAGATTAATAGTTGCACGAGCTAGAAAGATTCAAAGATTTTTATCTCAACCATTTACTGTAGCAGAACAATTTACAGGAATGAAAGGTAAGTATGTGCCAATTAAAGAAACCGTTAGAGGATTTAAGGAAATCCTTGAAGGAAAACATGATAGTTTACCAGAGTCAGCCTTCCTATTTGTAGGTACTATTGATGAAGCAGTAGAAAAAGCTAAGGAGATGGAGGGTTAATTATGTCTAACTTTCATTTGGATATTGTAACCCCCGATAAACCATTCTTCTCAGATGAAGTAGAAATGGTTATAGTTAGAGGTATAGAAGGTGATATGGCCATCCTAAAGGGAAGAGCACCAGTTACAACACCTCTTAAGATTGGAAAGGTAAGGATATTCCAAAATGGGGAAGAAAAGGTAGCTGCTGTAGTGGATGGATATATTTCTGTAGTAGATGATAAGACAACTATAGTGACTGAGGCTGCTGAGTGGCCTCAAGAAATAGATGTAAAGAGAGCTGAGGAAGCTAAGGAGAGAGCTGAAGAGCTTTTAAAAAATAGAAGAGATAGCATTGATGTGAAAAGAGCTGAATTAGCCCTTCAACGTGCGATAAATAGATTGGAAGTTTCCAAATTAAAAAAATTTGATGAAAAATTTGATGAATAAATAGGTATAAAAAGTACCCACCCTTGGTAATACTTTTATCATAGGGAAAGGGTACTTTCTTTATGAAAATGTTTTGTCCCCCTTTACATTTTTTTAGAAAGTACCTACCCTTAAATTTTAAGGAGGGGTATAAGTGAAAAAGTTTATTCTATTTGCAATTATATTATCTTTACTAATTCCAACAATTACAATGGCAGGTAAGAAACATAGCGAGAAAGATGTTCTAGAAGGTATATTAAAAGACCTCAATGGTGAATTCTTTGAAGGTGACCTTAACATGGGAGGAGTACTCATAGATGAATTCATATCTCGTGAAACTATGGAGGAATTGGGAGAACTGGTAAAAGAATCACTAGGTATTGTTGGAGAGGAAATAGACATTAATAGAGATATCACAGATGTGGAAGGACAATTTTATTGTAAGGAAATCATCTATGAAAAAGGGTTTAACCAAATGTCAATTTATGGATATGATGCAAATATAAATCCAATAACTATAGTTTTAGCATCCTATCTGAACCCTGAGCTAAATAATGGAGAAACTACTCTATTTATTAACTTAATAAAAAGAGAGCAAAATTTTAGTATTAATGGTATAATAGAGAAAATAGAAAGTATCTTTAAAGATTATGGTAAACCTTTAGAAATTACTACTTGCATTATTGGAACAATTGAGGGAAAATCTAGAGAAGAGGATTTAACTAAAAATGCAGTTAAGGCTATGAGAAGGTTCAAGGCAAAAGTTGTGGAGGAGTATACAGACATATCTTTAGTAAGCTATACTGCCTATACACCTCTTATAGAAAGTTCTATATTCTCTGGTGAAAAAAAGGTTAACTTAAATCTAGCAATAAGGTATAATGAAAATGAAGATAAGACTTATATTTGGATAGGAACACCTATTATTACCACTGGATACTAAAATTAGGAGGAGATTTGCTTGGAAAAAATAATGGTGGAAAAAAGCCCCCCACTGAGAGGAAGAGTAAGGATATCTGGTGCTAAGAATTCAGCCCTTCCTATATTGGCAGCATCATTACTTGGAACAGAAGATATAATATTAGAAGATGTGCCGAGGCTTAAAGACGTGGAGGTAATGTGTGAGGTACTTACATCTCTTGGGGCTAAAGTAGAACAGCTAGATATAGGCAAAATAAAAATTAATTCTGCCAATATTAACAATTATGAAACTAAATATGAATTAATGAGTAAAATGAGAGCATCATTTTTAGTCATGGGACCATTACTTACAAGACTAGGTAAGACTAAGAATTCTTTACCTGGTGGTTGTGCTATAGGCACTAGACCTATAGATTTGCACTTAAAAGGTTTTAAAGCTTTGGGAGCTACTATAGATGTGGATCATGGGAATATAAGCGCTTATGCTGATAAATTAATAGGAGATAAAATTTACCTAGACTTTCCTTCTGTTGGTGCAACAGAGAATATAATGATGGCAGCAGTAATGGCTAAAGGTGAAACTATAATAGATAATGCTGCTATGGAACCAGAAATAGTAGACTTAGCTAGCTTTTTAAATAAGTTAGGAGCAGATATTAAGGGTGCTGGAACTTCAACTATTAGAATTAGAGGAGTAGAAAAATTAGGTGGAGGAATTCACTCAATTATCCCTGATAGAATAGAAGCAGGTACTTTTATGGTAGCAGCTGCTATAACTAAAGGAGATATAACTGTAGAAAATGTTATAACATCTCATATAAAGCCAGTGATAGCAAAACTTAAAGAGGTAGGCTGTGAGGTAATCGAAAATGGTGACTCTGTTAGAGTTATTGGTACTGAGAATTTAAAGGCAATAGATGTAAAGACTATGCCTTATCCAGGATTCCCTACAGATATGCAAGCACAGTTTATGGCACTTATGAGCCTTTGTAAAGGAACTTCTGTATGTATAGAAACAGTATTTGAAAACAGATTTATGCATGTTGATGAGCTAAAGAGAATGGGTGCAGATATAAAGATAGATGGTAGATCAGCAATTATACAAGGTGTAAGTAATTTAACCTCAGCCCCAGTAAAAGCATCTGATTTAAGAGCAGGAGCAGCTTTAGTATTAGCAGGATTAGTATCTGAAGGAATTACCGAGATAGAAAATATCTATCATATAGATAGAGGTTACGACAATATAGAAGAGAAGTTTACAAACTTAGGAGCAATTATATATAGGAAGACAGTGAATAAGTAATAGTTAATAGTGAATAACTAAAAGTGAATAGTATAGGCAAGCTTTGCTTGCTTGATAATGAATAACTAATAGTAGGAAAAGGATTTTTTCTTTTCGGCTATTAGTTATTTTTTTGTTTTAACTATTAGTTATTTACTATTCACTGTTTTTAAAGCTATTCACTCTTCACTATTAACTATTCATTATATAATATACGAATAGTTGAAGCATAATGCTTTAACTATTCGCATATTATATTACATACTAAAGGTAAAGAGGGGGAGAAGATGAAAAAACTAGGGATTTACATTTCCATGGTCTTGATAATAACTATATTGATACCTACAGTTATTGTTAAGACTTTTAATTTTGTACCTAAAGGTAATACCGCACAAGGGAAGTCTTTAGAACAAGAAGAACAAATAATTGAAAAAGTGGAAACACCAGTAACTACTGATTATACAGATAGTACTGTAAAAGTTTATAATACAAAGACTGGAATTGTAGATGAGATTAATATAGAAGATTATGTGAAGGGTGTAGTTTCAGCAGAAATGCCTGCTGAATTTCACATAGAAGCTTTAAAGGCTCAAGCAGTAGCTGCCAGAACCTATGCAATAAGTAGAGCAATAAAATATAAAGATGGACATCCAGATCATCCATCAGCTCCTCTTTGTAGTGGAGACCATTGTCAAGTATATCTATCTTTTTCTCAATTAGGAGAAATCCGCGGAGATACTTGGATAGAAAAGTATTGGGCTAAGATTGAAGAAGCTGTAGATTCTACTCAGAACTTGGGAATTTTCTATAATGGAGAAATTATAGAACCTCTATACCATTCAACATCTGGAGGTAGGACTGAGGATGTAAAAGATGTATTTGCTGGAGAGATGCCTTATCTAAAATCCGTCTCAAGTCCCTATGAAGAAGAAGCACCAAAGTATAGAAATACTATTACTTTAACTACAGATGAATTTATAGAAAAGATTAAATCAAAATATCCAGATGTCAATTTAACTAAAGATAATCTTCATGAAAAGATTAAGTTAATAGAGAGGACATTAACGGGTAGGGTAAAAAAGATTGCCATAGATAAAGTCATAATAGAAGGGAGAGATTTAAGAAATCTATTTTCCTTAAATTCAACTAACTTTACTATTTCTTTAGATAAAAAATTAAATATTATAGAGATTGAGACCTATGGATATGGACACGGTGTAGGTATGAGTCAATGGGGAGCCAATGGTATGGGTAAGCATGGAAACACCTTTGAAGAAATACTTAAGCATTATTATACTGGAGTGGAGATTAGATTGATTGATAATTAAAAATAATAGTAATATACGCTTACGGCTATGAATAATTCTAAAGTCCATTTTGGTGAAAAATCCTAAAGTGTGCAAGCTCGTTACGTTCCAATAGTGCAGGCTACTTAACGGATTTTTCACTTTCATTCACTAAGAATTATTATCATCATATCTTGCAAAAATTAGCTTAATATTTCTATTATTTTTTCTATTATTTTTTTATTTTTTGTATCTTTAATTGTATGTATTTCTTTAATCTGGAAATACTAGGTAATGGAGGTGGAGATATGAAAAATAAATTAATCAAGTTAATAGAAAAGGAAGGATTTATTCTATTTTTATTTGTATGTGTATGCGTGGTGGCTGGTGGGACTTTGTTTATATCCATGAGAAATATGAATATAAGCAAAAATGCAAGCCATAAGATAGGTAATGATGATCTTATAATCTTAGATGAGGAGTTAACTAAAGAACCCAACATTTATGATGAAAATCTTCATATGACCAATGTAACTGATGCAGATGCAATTGATGCAGAAATAATTGCTGCAAGTGCAGCGGATAATGAAGAAGATACTGTAGAAGCAAATTCAGATGAAGAAGGCATTGCAGAAATAAATTTAGATGAAGAGGATATTGCAGAAACGAATACGGAAAACTTAGAATTTGAAGAAGAGGATGAGCAGGAAGAATATAAAGAGGATTCTGATTTAGTACAAGAAGTTAAAACCATTGTCCTTCCAATAGATGGATCAATAATTACAGAATATACTTCCAATTCATTAATTTATTCAGAGACTCTAGATTCATGGGTAGGTCATGGCGCTGTAGATATTGAAGCTTCTGAAAATACTATAGTTAAAGCAGCTGCAGATGGAGTTGTTAAGGAAGTATATGAAGATGAGCTATGGGGAATAGTAATAGTAATAGACCATGGAAATGATTTGCAAACTAAGTACTCAGGTCTTGGTACTAAAGAGATGGTAAAGGTGGGGCTCAATGTAAAAAAAGGAGACCATATATCTAAAGTTGGTAATACGGCAAAAATTGAAATGCTAATGAAGCCACATCTTCATTTTGAAGTCATAAAAAATGGAAAATTAGTAGATCCACGTTCTATTAACAATTAGAAGAGCATAAGTATTTATTGAATACCCAAAATGTCAGGGGGGTTGATTAAGTGAAAGATTATATAGAAGAACGAACATTAGAAGTTGCAAAATACATAATTTCTAATAAAAGTACTGTTCGAGATACAGCTAAAGTTTTTGGGTGTAGCAAATCAACAATTCATAAAGATTTGACAGAAAGATTACCAAAGATAAATCCAAATTTGGCTCATATGGTAAAAGAGCTTTTAGACTTCAATAAAGCAGAAAGGCATATAAGAGGTGGAAGAGCAACTAAACTAAAGTATAGTGCGTCTAATGAGTAAAAAGGTCCCGTAACAGGGACTTTTTAGTTTTTTGTAAAAAATTATAGCAGGATTATTAATAAGTAATTCTAGACACGAATAATTAGTAAAAAAGTCCCATAGTTGGGGCTTTTAGTTTTTGTAAAATTTTGAAGAAATTGCCAAAAAAAGAAGGAGTTTTGGAATTTATGTAGAATATAATATGGGATAAGGATAATTAAGGAGGAATTTTCTATGTGTGGTTTGAGAGCGGATATAGGGATAGATTTAGGAACAGCCAGCGTATTAGTATACGTGAAAGGAAAAGGAATAGTTTTAAAGGAACCCTCTGTTGTTGCTATAGATCAAAATACAAATAAGTTTTTAGCTGTTGGTGAAGAAGCAAGAAAAATGCTAGGCAGAACTCCCGGAAATATTATAGCTATTAGACCTATGAGAGATGGAGTTATATCTGATTATGATATAACTGAAAGAATGTTGAAGTACTTTATACAGAAGGCTGTAGGTAGGTATTTACTTAAACCTAGAGTTATAGTATGTGTACCTAGCGGAATAACCGAAGTAGAAAAAAGAGCAGTTATGGAAGCTAGCAATCAAGCAGGGGCTATAAAGACATATTTGATTGAGGAACCTATAGCTGCAGCAATTGGAGCAGGGATAGATATCACTGAACCAAGCGGTAATATGATAGTTGATATCGGCGGGGGAACTACAGATGTAGCTATCATTTCTTTAGGAGGCATAGTAGTCAGCCGATCTATAAAGATAGCAGGAGATGAATGTGACGAAGCCATATCTAAGTATATTAGAAAAAAATATAATATGATGATCGGAGAGAGATCTGCTGAAGAATTGAAGCTTAGTATTGGATCTGCATATAGAAGAGAAGAAGAGGAATTTAAGGAAGTAAGAGGAAGAAATTTGCTCACAGGACTGCCTATAACTGTAAATGTATCTTCTACTGATATGCTTGAAGCTCTCAAGGACCCTATACAAGAGATTGTAGATACAGTTCATATAGTTTTAGAAAGAACTCCGCCAGAGTTAGCTGCTGATATTAGTAATAAGGGAATATTAATGACTGGAGGAGGAGCTTTACTTTATGGAATGGATAAGCTAATCACGGAAAAAACAGGTATTTCAGTACATGTAGCAAATGAACCAATATCTTGTGTTGCTAGAGGAACTGGAAAGGCTTTAGAGTGGGTACAGTATTTAGATAGTAATATAGTAGAAGATAATACAACAAAAAAATATAGAGGCTAAAGTTTTGATTAGAGTAGCCGATAATATATTAGATATCGATTATTAGGATGTGATAAAAGATGAACAGAAGTCTATATATTGGAGCTACTTCTTTAGTAGCTAATCAAAAGAAGTTAGATGTTCTCTCAAATAATTTAGCCAATATAAATACTGCAGGATTTAAAAGGGATATTTCTCTAACAGAATCCTTTCCAGAGAAATTACTGGCAAAAATGAGTAGAACTCCAGAGTTAAGAAATATAGCAGGAGAGAATAATATTACCTATGAAACTAATGGACAAGTACACACTGCACGAACTCAAGAAGGATATTTTGTGGTAAACACTTCTAGGGGAAAATCTTATGTTAAGGAAATAGAATTTGTAGTAGATGAAGAAGGTTACTTAAAAACTTCTTACAAGAATCTAGAGGATGAGCATAAAACTGATTATGAAAACTATATAATTAATAACAATGGGAACAGGGTACAACAAGCTGGAGATATGGAAAATCTTCTACAGGGTTTAGTTTATAATCCGCCATCATATATTATAGGAACTATGAGTGGAGGAGTTAGATTTCAAAAGCTGTTTACAGATTTTACTAATGGTGGACTTATTGATACTGGTGGGACATTAGATGTTGCCATAAAGGGCAATGGATTCTTTAAAATTCAAGGGGAAAATGGAGAGACTCTCTATACCAGAAATGGATCCTTTGCAATAACAGAAGGATATCTAACAGACCTAGACGGAAGAAGAGTATTAGGAAGAAATGGAACAATCTTTTTAGGAAATGGTACTATAGATATTTTATCTGATGGAGAGATTCAGATTGATGGCAATCCAGTTGATACTTTAGATATAGTGGATATTAATAATAAGGAATTCCTGAGAAAACGTGGAGATAATATTTTCTATATGGCAGATAATACCGTAGCAGAAGAGAATATATTTGACGGTGAAATATTACAAGGTTATCTTGAGGGTTCTAATATGAATCCTATATCTGGTATGGTTGAAATGATAAATTTGTTAAGAGAGTTTGAAGCAAATCAAAAAGTAATTAAGATGCAAGATGAAATGTTAGAAAAAGCAGCTAATGAAATAGGAAGAGTGTAGGAGGTATAATATGAGATCATTATGGACTGCAGCTACAGGAATGAAGGCACAGCAATTTAATATAGATACTATATCTAATAACTTAGCAAATGTAAATACGACTAGTTATAAAGTGCAAAGAGCTGAATTTAAAGACTTATTTTATGCAAATATAAAAAGAGCTAATATAAATGATGATCAAGGAAGGCCGGTAAATCTTGAAGTAGGCCATGGTGTTATGCCAGTAGCTACTAAGAGAGATTTTAGGACAAGTAGTTTTATGGAGACTCAAGGAACTTATGATTTTGCTATAAATGGAGAAGGGTTCTTTGCAGTGGAATTGCCAAATGGAGATATAAGATATACTAGAGATGGAAGCTTCAAGTTAAGTATCGACGGAGATGAGGCCACTTTAGTTACTTCGGAAGGATATTTTGTACTTAGTGAAGACGACGATTTAATTACTATAGAGACAGGAATTAAAGATATTACAGTTGATGAACTGGGATATATTTATGGTAAAGATGAAGATGATGAAACAGTTGAGATTGGAAGACTTATGTTGGTTAACTTTATGAATCCAGAAGGTCTTCAATCTGAGGGTCAAAATCTATATAGGGCAACTGCAGCTTCTGGCGAAGAAATACTTTTAGAGGCTGAAGAAATGAGTACTAGGGTAATACAAGGATATTTAGAAGCATCAAATGTTCAAGTAGTAGATGAAATGGTAAAGATGATTACTGCACAAAGAGCGTATGAAATCAATTCAAAGACAATTACTACCTCTGATGAAATGTTGCAATTAGCCAATAATTTAAAAAGATAATTAATAATTATAGTATAATAATTTAAAAGAATAATGAGGTGAACTAATGGAAATATCACCAACTAATAATATTATAAATACGGATAGAGATCCTTCTTTAGTTCAGAAAAAAATTGAGAATTTGAAACATACTGAAGATGATAAAAAATTGATGGATGTATGTCGTGAATTCGAAAGCATATTTATTTATATGATGCTAAAGGAAATGAAAAAAACCGTTCCTGATGATAATGGTTTAATAGAGAAATCTCAGGGGACACGTATATTTGAAGAAATGCATCTAGAAGAATTATCTAAGGAAATGACTAAAGGAGATAATAGCGTAGGTATAGCTAAGATGCTGTATAATCAATTTAAAAATGGTTATGTAAGATTATAAAATGACTTAGGAATGCATTCCTAAGTCATTTTCATTTACTTACCTACTTTAACTCCTGGCTTCTCAAATAATGGAGAAACGGTGTAAGTTACATCAGAGCCATTTACTGTAAACTCTATAATAGATAAATCATAAATATCTTCTGGTTTTCCTAAAGTTTTAGTATTTAATCCAATATATCTTATGCCATCTTTTAAATCTGAAGTATTGGAATTACCTCCGTGGACAACGAATATATTCTTACCTTTTTCTCTAGTTTCAACTAAATGCTTATGAAGAAGGTCTGCTTCTAAAGTATCTGTAAATCCATTGGAACCGAATATCGGTGTAGGGAATAAAAGAACGATATTGTTTTCAGTTGTTCCATTTAAATCAGCCTTTAATTTATTCCATTGTTCAGCATTAGTTTCCCTAATACCATTCTTCCCAGTATTTACATTTATGAAAGCGACATCTTGATGTTTGTTTCTTTTATAAGCTCCAGATGCATCAATCCTTGCATAATTAGTTAAGCCCTTTACAAACTCATTTGACATACCGTTTAAAGAAATAGCTATTTTGTGAGTATTAATCTTAGATTTAATTTTAGAGCTAGCATCATATTTTACTAATTGATTTAATCCCTTTGGCTCCATGAATACAGCAAAGGAAAAGCCATCTTTATTAACATTAGTTTTAATATTTTTACTATCCTTTAATGTACTTGGAGTAGGCAATACTATATTACCTAGTGTAGGAGGATAGAATGCTGTAAGACCATCAAATAATAGTTCTCCTGATTGTTTCTTTAGATTATCAGTTTCAACAGGATAAATTTTTTCTAAAACTATAGGGTATGAAACATTTGATGGAATATTAGTTGTTACAAACTGCCATCCAGTCCAATCAATAGTTTTTACAAAGTCAATTGTATGTGAATTACCTTTATTGTCTTTTATAGTTCCTCTTAACCAGCTACCACTATTATCTCCATTGACCCATAGGCCCAATTTTCTTGGTACACCTTGTATAGGTAGCCCAATATTTTCACCATTCATTAGAGTTAGATATGCTGCTCTAGTGTTTTCTCCTTGAGAGAAATCGTATTTTAATGATATGGATGAATTCCCTTCCTTTGCATCACTACTAAGACCTATTCCACCTATTACTGTTTCTGGATATGCAGAAAATCTTAAATTATCAAGGGACTCAAATCTCTCTACTAATTTACCTTCACTACCAATAGATACTAAGATATTTTCAATTCCTTCGCCTAGTTTAGCAGTAAGAACACCTGCTACAGATGTATCAGCGCTATAAAATATTCCGTTAGCTACGCTTCCAATATTATTTATAGTTGTAAATGTAATGTCTTCAGGATATATCTTAGCTTGATATCCATTTTCATCTTTACCATAGAATATAGGTAAAGTTTTTTCACTATTTATATCTATATTGAAGTTAGACATATCAGTAGTTAAATCTTTTACATTACCTAATACATTGATGTCTATTGAACTAGTTATATTATCATAATTGGCAGTGATTTTTGCTTTTCCCTGGGAAAGAGCTTTGAAACTATTGCCAGCTATATTACCGTTTACTCCTTCTTGAGTAAATACAAGTTTAGATTCATCAATTGTTACAGGATTATGATACTGGTCATATCCCTTCACTGTAAATTTTCTTGTAGTGTTTATAAACATATTGCTATCATCAGTAGACACCTTAATATATGATAATTCACCTACAGGAGCATTAGAGAATACTCCCACACCATTTACAACAGGTCTTTCAGCACCTTCAGATGGTTTATTTACTATTACGGCTTTTTGAGAGTCAACAGGTTTTATAGCCATGGCAGTAGAACCACCACCATCTAAATTTAAGGCATTGTATGCTCCAAGCTCTTTAAAGATTGCTCCAAACATTTCTTGAGTAACCCCCTTAAAGGAAGTATCTCTACCATCTATAGTCACTAAAATTACCTCTGTCCCGTCTTTGTTAATTCCGATTCCAGTTCTAGGAGCATTTCCAGGAGAATCAAGATCGGGACGGTTTAATTCGCCATTTTTAAGTATATAACTTCCCCCACCTATGGAAAACTTGATATTGTTAATATCCGGAGTACTGGATATATTAAGCTCTATAGAATCACCTACAGAAAAGGTTTGAAGTTCCTGTGATTTTTGATAACCCCTTACTATTAATACATAACCATCTTCAGGAATATCTATAGCCTCTTGACCGACCCTTACATCTGTTACTATATCATTTTTTACAACTACCTCTACTAAATCATTATGGAATTTAGTTCCTATGGATTTAGGACCCCAGTGTTTATTTAGAAGAGTTACAGCATCGAAATATGTTGATACATTATTTACGGCATTTATGTTGATTTTATTTCCTTTTGTAAGATTAACGGCTTCCATTGTTCTTTGGAAATAGTCAATATTAGCAGTATTTAAAAAATCTACAAAGAATCCGGGAAGCAAAGGTTTAGCATCATCTCGACGGGCAGTTAAAAGCTCACCATTTTCTATTAATGCACCTAAAGTTGATGGCATGGGGCTGTAATTGAAAAAGTCTCCATTTATTCCAGCTACAGCATTATGTTTTTCTACCATGGAACTAACCTTGTCCCTACTTGGCATACCATTAGGATTTATTAGACTTTTTATCTCAGTATGTGGATCTAGTAGATTGATTCTAAGAACATTTATATTCCACCATCCAGCAGTAGTGAAACGCATTATTTTCTCATGGACTACTCCAGAGGAAATATTATTCTTTTCAATATTTTGATATATGGAATATGGCATGTTTACAGTAATTTTATTTGCTAAGACTGGTCCAGTAGATGTAAAAATCGTAGTAGCAGTTAGCAAAGATACAAAAACTTTCTTTAAATTTTTTTTCATAATCTCACCTCGTAATATTTTATGTAATTTTTTGGTAGAAACTTTTAATTCTCCCTTTTTTCCCTGTGATTACTTGTCCATTCTATTATATAATTTAAATATATCAATTAGGTTACAAACATATTACAAGTTGAGGACAATAACAATTGAAAGCTGATAAAGAATGAAATAACAAAGTGTAGGAAACTAATAGAAAAGTTATAGATATTAAAACAAAAAAATAAAAAAATGACTAAAGATTTCTTTAGTCATTTTGTCGATGGTCGGGGTGAGAGGATTTGAACCCCCGGCCCCATGGTCCCAAACCACGTGCGCTACCAAACTGCGCTACACCCCGTCGCTCACTCAACTATTATAGTATACGACGGATTTGGAGAAAATGCAATAGTATAAAATTGGTAGTATTCGACTAAAATAAGATGAATATAAGATATAATGTAAAAAAACGCACTATATTAAAAATAATCTATAAATATCTCTATATATCTCTGTTTTTCATATGAATCAAAAATAAATAATTTGAATAATACTATTTTAATATTTAAGTTTTGAAATGCTATCATACATTTCTTCTGCTAATTCTAATAAAATTCTAGATGCATTTTCTATTTCTAGCATAGATGCCATTTGTTCTTCTATAGATGCTGAGGTTTCTTCTGTTCCAGCAGCATTTTCTTCTGAGATCGCAGATAGATTTTCAATGATTACTATTATTTCTTCTTTTTTATTTCTCATTTCTTCACCAGAATGATTGACATCTATTATTGCATTTTTCATTTTTTCTATGGCTAAAGCAATACCATCAAATTTTTCGTGAGTTGTTTCTACGCTTTTTACCTGAATTTCTGTGGATTCTTCAACCTTTTTAATATTATCTACTGCATACTCTGTTTTAGTAGTTAATTCCTTTATTATTGTAACTATTTCTTCTGTAAATTCATTAGATCTTTCAGCCAGCTTTCTAACTTCATCAGCTACAACAGCAAACCCCTTTCCAGCGTCTCCAGCTCTTGCTGCTTCTATAGCAGCATTTAATGCCAATAGATTAGTTTGTTCTGCAATACTTTGAATCATATGACTGGCAAGTTCAATTTTTTCTGCACTTTCATTTGTATTTGTAATTATTTCATTTATTTCCTTTACAGAGGACTGATTCATTTTTGTCTTTAATACCAATTCTCTTATAGTATTAATACCTTCATCTTTTAAAATATTCACTTCTTGTGTAGACATATTTAATTCTTCAATGAAATTCTGATTTCTTTCTACTAAATCACCGAGGATATTAACATTTATTGCACCTTGCTCCGTATCATGAGCTTGATCATTGGCTCCTTTTGCTATTTCTTGAACTGTATTTGCTATTTCTTCTGATACTATAGCTGACTGTTGACTAGCATATGTTAGCTTTTGTGACGCTAATTTTAATCTCTCTGAAGAGTCCGCTATATTTTTTGTTGTATCCCTGATAAAATTTTGAACATTTTCCATAGCATTTGCAATTTCACCAAATTCATCATTTTGGGCAATAAATTTATCGGGAATCTTTGCAGTAAAATCTCCTGATGTCATAATGTTTAAATGCTCTTTTGTAATATTAAGATTCTTTGCTATACCTCTAGATATAGAATACAGTATGATTCCTAGTATAGTAAATACTAAAACCCCTATAGTTATAATAATAAAAACATTTCTATTAATTGCTTTATAAGTCTCTTCCATAGAGAAGGCAATTTCTAATGTTCCTAAATATTTATTATTCATATTAATAGGCATGAGAACCTCATATACCTCAGTGCCTTCATTATCATATACATAAGAATGAGGCTCTTGGCTGGTAATGGCATTGATAATGTATTCCTTGCTTTCTTCCGATCCTACCTTACTTATATCACTGTTGGCTAAAATTGTAGCATTAGGGTCAATAAATCCTGCATAGACTATATTATCTGCTTCGGATAAATCTTCAACAAGATTTTGGTATCCATATTGTTCTGTTAATTGCTGAACCTTATTAGCAAGAATAGCAATTTGCACAAATTCACCATCTTTAGCCTTTATTGCCCCAAATTTAAAATAATTCCCATTTTCTGATGCACCATCTTGTCTAATATCTTCCATTATCTCATTATCATTACTTTCCATAAACCTAGTCAGCGGATGATCTGCAGGTACTTTCCATCCGATATCTCCTCGCACTGTAGAGTAGATGATTTCCATATCTTTATTGTACCAATAGATGGCGTCTACAGTGGAGTTTTCTACAATACTATCGAGTAGCTCGTTACTTAAATTTCCTTGGTTATTAATAGTAGTTTTTGCTGCGGCTCTCATATTTTCTTCTAGGATTTCATTGATATTTTTAATTGCATTTGAATTATCTTCTATTCTGTCAACTACTTGACTTGCCAGCTCAAAACCACTCACTTTTTTTGCATCTAATAAATTTTTCTCAAATAAACCTGAAGTAATTATAGCTATACTTAGAATTCCAATAAGTACTAATATTAAGGGAATTACAATCAGTTTAAATTTAATTGTTTTTTTCTTGTTTAATTTTATCATTTTTTCATCTCCTAAGTTATTGATTTAAAAATTAATTGTATAGTTACCTTTATAGGCTTGCAAATAATATGCCATATGGGTTTTATTTCCTTATAAGGCTTTATCATCCATCCTGTATTATCCGGTTTGTATTACTTATAAATATTTATAATACAAAAGACCTATGAAATAAATTCATACTATGAATTTATTTCATAGGTCATATTGTATGTAGTTTAAATATGTGGGGAATAGTTTTAAATTAAACATAAGTTAATTGAATAAGGATAAAAAATACCTTATAATTATAGTAAGACTGGAGGAATCTTTATGCTGGAATTATTAGAAGAGTTACAAACAGAGTTAATAGTAATATTTTTTGCAATGCTACCTATAATAGAACTTAGAGGGGCAGTGCCTTTGGGTATATCTTTAGGACTTAGTCCAATACATAGTACAATCCTTAGTATAATAGGCAATATGATAATAGTACCTTTTTTATTAAAATTACTTCATCCAATCATGGCATACTTTGAAAAGACTGTAATATTTTCAAAAACTGTAGGATGGGTAAAAAGGAGGTCTATGAGTAAAGCAGCTATTATAAAGAAATATAGTTTACTAGGACTTTTTATATTTGTAGCCATACCAATGCCAGGTACTGGTGCATGGACAGGGTCAGTTATAGCATCCTTGTTAAAAATGAATTTTAGAAAAGCACTGCTATCTATATCCTTGGGTATAATAACATCGGGAATTATCGTGGCTACTATATCCTATAAGGTATTTTCAATATTTTGATTATTTTTATCATTATTGACTAGAAATTTTCATTGTGATAAAATCTTTGTTAGATAAAAAATCAATATAGTTCCTTATCAAGAGCGATGGAGGGTATGGGCCCGATGAAATCCGGCAACCAGTATTTATACAAGGTGCTAAATCCCACAGAACTATGTTCTGAGAGATGAGGTAAAGCGAATGCTAAAACCTTTTCTCGAGAAGGTTTTTTTTATGACCTAACTTAGCGAACGATAGTGAGCTTTAGTAGGTCAAACGCAACGAGAACCAAATCTATGCGAGCGTAGCGAGCAAATAGATTTGTGTTTCGAGACTGTGGAAAATGACCTAACTTAGCGAACGATAGTGAGCTTTAGTAGGTCAAACGCAACGAGAACCAAATCTATGCGAGCGCAGCGAGCAAATAGATTTGTGTTTCGAGACTGTGGAAAATGACCTAACTTAGCGAACGATAGTGAGCTTTAGTAGGTCAAACGCACCTACGCTGTCCGTTTTGTCTACAACTCGCGAATGCTCGTTGGACAAAAAGGCAACGAACGCAAAATTCATGCGAATGATAATGAGCAAATGAATTTGTGCAGTGAGACTGCGTAATATGACTTAACACAGAGAAGAATATTTTCTCTTTTACATTAAAATTGGAAAATATAAAAGTGCACCTAATAGAAAAATTTAAGGAGGAAGGAAAGCGAATGAAAAAATGGTTATTTACTTCTGAATCAGTAACAGAAGGGCATCCAGATAAAGTATGCGACCAAATATCAGATTCAATACTGGATGCAATACTTGAAAAAGACCCCAATGCGAGGGTGGCATGTGAGACAACTGTAACTACTGGAATGGTACTAGTAGTAGGGGAAATCACTACTAATTGTTATGTTGACATACCAAAGATTGCGAGACAAACGATAGAAGAAATAGGGTATACAAGGGCAAAATATGGATTTGACTCAGATACATGTGCTGTGCTTACTTCTATAAACGAACAATCAGGGGATATAGCTATGGGAGTAGACAAAGCACTAGAGCAAAAAACCAACTCTAATGATGAACTAGATTTAATTGGTGCAGGAGATCAAGGGATGATGTTTGGTTATGCATGTAATGAAACACCAGAACTAATGCCATTGCCTATATCATTAGCTCATAAATTAGCTAAGAGATTATCAGATGTAAGGAAAGATGGTACATTAGAATATTTAAGACCAGACGGAAAGACTCAAGTAACTGTAGAGTATCTTGACGATAAACCTGTAAGAATAGAAAATGTTGTAGTATCTACCCAACATAGTCCGGATGTGACCTTAGAGACTATTAAAGAAGATATAATAAAACATGTAGTAATGCCAATAATACCTAAAGAGTTATTAGATGAAAATACAAAATACTACGTAAATCCTACAGGAAGATTTGTTGTGGGTGGTCCTATGGGAGATGCTGGATTAACTGGAAGAAAGATAATAGTAGATACTTACGGTGGATATGGAAGACATGGTGGAGGAGCATTCTCAGGAAAAGATCCAACAAAGGTAGATAGATCAGCTGCATACGCTGCAAGATATGTAGCAAAAAACATAGTAGCTGCAGGATTAGCAGACAAGTGTGAAGTAGGGCTGGCATATGCTATAGGTGTAGCAAGACCTTTATCAATATATGTAGATACTTTTGGAACTGGAAAGATATCCAATACGGAAATTCAAGAACTAGTTAATAAACATTTTGATCTTAGACCAGCAGCTATTATTAGAGGTTTAGACTTAAGAAGACCGATTTATAGACAATTAGCTGCATATGGACATTTTGGCAGACCAGATTTAGATTTGCCATGGGAAAAGATAGATAAGGTTGAATTATTAAGGAGTTAGCAAATTCACAATTCACAATGCACTAGATGAACAAACCCTAAAGGACTACCGAATTATACCCTGCGGGCAAATATCAGTAGCTAAGCGATGAACACAAAATCAAAAACCATGATTTTGGTTCTCTACTTAAGTTCACAATTAAGGAAGCGACCGCTGGTCGCAAAAAATACTGCAAAGCTAGACCTTAACAATTGTGCATTGTGAACTGTAAATTGCGTAAGTGGCCTATGGCTATGAATTGAATAAACAGGAGTGAAATGAATGTTGATTCTAGAGGGTGTAATAGAAGAAATAAGATTTAGAAATGAAGCCAATGGTTATACAGTTGCAAAACTTAATACATCCGATGGACCAGTTACTATAGTAGGTAATACCCCTTTTATAAATCTAGAAGAGACTGTAAAGGTAGAGGGAGAATGGATATATCATCCTACCTATGGTGAACAATTATCATTTACAAGTATATCAACAGTAGTGCCATCTACATTAAAAGGAATAGAAAACTACCTTTCATCGGGTCTAATTCCCCATATTGGTCCTAAGACCGCTAAGAGAATAGTGGAGAAATTTGGTCTGGATTCATTGGAAATCATACAATATAATCCAGAAAGATTAAAGGAAATAAGTGGCATAGGTGAGAAAAAACTTGAAATAATAGTAGAGGCTTATGCTGAGCAAAGAGAACTTAGAGATATAATGGTATTTTTGCAGCAGTACGGTATCACAGTTAACTACGGTATAAAAATATATAAAAATTATGGCAAAGATACAATAAATATAATTAGTGAAAATCCTTATAGACTATCAGAGGATATTTACGGTATAGGATTTAAAACTGCTGATAAGATAGCAGCAAAAATGGGTATAAATAAAGAGTCACCATATAGAATAGAAGCTGGAATTAAATATATAATAATGGAATTCGCAGGAAATGGCCATTGCTATGTGCCTAAGAACGAGCTAATATCTAATGTTTCTAGGCTATTAGATGCAGAAAACAGTTTAATAGAAGAAGGTATAAGGAATCTGGGACTTAGGGGAAATATTCATTTAATTGCAGATAATGAAGATACTCTTGTATACTATACTCCATTTCATATGGCAGAAAATAATGTAAGCAGAAAACTCGTAGAATTATCTCAGGTCAAATTGGAAGAATTAGAGATAGATGTGGAAAAGGAAATTAAAAGAATAGAAGAACAAGAAAACATTCTATTCGCTAAAAAACAAATTGTGGCAATAAGAGAAGCTTTAGAAAATGGATTAGTAGTTATTACAGGAGGGCCAGGTACAGGTAAAACTACTACAATTAATGCTATAATAAAGATTTGTGAAGATATGGATCTATCAGTGATTCTTGCAGCGCCAACAGGAAGAGCAGCTAAAAGGATGACGGAAACTACAGGAATAGAGGCAAAGACAATACATCGACTATTGGAATACTCCTTTATGGAAGAGGAATCTATGGCATTTGGAAAAGATGAGGACAGTCCTATAGATGTAGATTTAATTATTATAGATGAATCTTCTATGATAGATATACTTCTCATGAACTCACTTTTAAAGGCTTTGAAACCGGGAACCCGTGTGGTTCTAGTAGGAGATACAGATCAGCTGCCATCAGTGGGGGCTGGAAACGTGCTCGGAGATATTATTGAGTCGGGAGTAATTAAGGTTGTAAGGTTAGATGAAATATTTAGACAATCAGAAGAGAGTATGATAATAGTTAATGCCCATAAGATAAATAAAGGAGAAGAACCTATTCTAAATGAAAAGGATAAAGACTTCTTTTTTTTAACTAGAAACAGTACTGATGGAATATTAGAGACTATATTAGAACTTTGTCATGAAAGACTTCCTAATTTTTATGGAGTAGATAAAGTAAGAGATATTCAAGTTCTAACTCCGATGAAAAAAGGGGATGTAGGCATCAATTCACTAAATAAACATTTACAGTCCGTCCTAAATCCTAAAGATAAGTCCAAAGCAGAAAAACAAATTGGAGATGAACTGTTTCGAGTTGGTGATAAGGTGATGCAAATAAAAAACAACTATACAACTGAATGGAAAACAGTAAGAGATGGATTAGAAGTAGATACTGGTGAAGGCGTATTCAATGGAGATTTTGGCTTTATAATTGATATAGATGAAGAAGATAGGACAATGAAAGTTTTATTCGACGATGAAAAGGAAGTAGAATATGAATTTAATCAATTAGATGAGTTAAGATTAGCCTATGCAACAACAGTACATAAATCTCAGGGCTCAGAGTTTCCAGTGGTGGTAATGCCAATTAGTTGGGGACCACCGATGCTTTTAACTCGTAACTTATTATATACAGCCATTACTAGGGCTAAAAATTTAGTAGTATTAGTAGGAGAAGAAAAATATTTATCTATGATGATAAAAAATAATAGAATAACAAAGAGATACTCAGCATTAGATAAAAAGATTAGAAATTATGTATCTATTTTCATGGAGGGATAAACTTGCTTCAAACCTTAAATAGTTTACTTTTTCCAACAAAACATATTTGTCTTTTTTGCAAAGAGAAAAATGGAAGCATTAAAGGATATATCTGTAAAGAGTGTTATGAGAACTTGGAAGTATTAAATAGAGAAGTGCAAATAGATTCCATATATATCAATAAGGTGTATTACTCGCTTTCATATAATAGATTTATTAGAGAGATGATGAAGAACTATAAGTATAATGGAAAGAACTATTTATATAAACCATTTGGAGAAATTATGATTAGGACTATTGAAAATAAAAAAATAGCCGAAGATATAGATATAATTATTTATGTCCCCACCCATAAAAGAAAAGAAGCATTAAGAGGTTATAATCAAGCAGAGTTATTGGCAGTTTACATATCAAAAAATCTTGAAAAACCTTTATTAAGGGAGAATCTAATAAAGACTAAATGGACAAAAGAGCAAAGTCATTCAAATAAAATTGATAGAATCATAAATCTAAAGGGCTCATTTCAAATAAAAGATTCTAGTGAAATAGAAAGAAAAAAGATACTTTTAGTAGATGATATTATAACAACTGGAGTAACTATGGATGAGTGCAGTAGAGTGCTTATAAATAATGGTGCTAAGGAAGTAATAGGTATAGCCTTGACATCAAGCAAAAATAACTAAAGGATGTGAAAGTATGGATATAAGAAATTGTGCTAAGTGTGGAAAAATTTATCAATATGATGGATTTAGAATCTGCCATAGTTGCAGAAAGACTGGTGAGGATGAATTTCAAAAGGTAAAGGAGTATCTATATGATAATCCAGGAGCAACTATTTCGGAGGTTGAAGAAGCTACGGGAGTGGATTCAAGGAAGATAATAGTATTTTTAAGGGAAGGAAGACTAGAAATAGGAGAAGGCAGTAATTTAATATTAGAATGTGAAAAATGTGGTGTAAGTATTAGAACAGGAAGGTTTTGTGATAAATGCAAGAATAACCTTCAAAGAGAGTTGGGACAAGTAGTAGATTCTGCAAGATCAACTAAAAGAACAATAGATAAAAAAGTAGAAGAAAAATTTAGAGTAATAGATAGATATGAAAAAAGAAAATAATATGCTAAAGAAACACCCCATCTTACCGATAATAATAATAGAAAGTTAAGTGGGGTGTTTTTTATGAGAATAAATAAAATAGATAATATTTTTCAAGTGTATAACAAAAATTTGGGGGTCAAGAAAGTTAATTCGGATAAAGGATCAAAGGATATTGATCAAATTAAAATATCTGAAAAAGCTATAGAATTTCAATATGCATTGCAAAAAATTAAAGACGTAGAAGAAATACGTATGGATAAGGTTGAAGATATAAAAAATCAAATTCAATCAGGAACATATCATATAGAAGGGAAAAAGATAGCTGAAAAAATGCTTGAAAGTATTAATTTTGACAAAAAAATTTAATGGCCGGTGATGAAAATGACTTTTAGGGAAGAGCTAGAAGCGGTGATGGAAAAGGAATTGACTGTTTTAACAGAATTAAAAGAACTTTCATTTAAAAAGGCAGATATGATTATAAACAATCATATGCGAGAATTAGAAGAAACTACAAAAAAAGAAGAAACTCTAATAAATGAAATGGCTCTTTTAGAGGAAGAAAGAGAAAAATTATTAGATACTTGGGGGCTAGCTGTAAACACTCCTATTTCTAATGTAATAGAAAGAATACCAGAAGACAACAGTAGATTAATATATATTAGAGATAAGATGAAGGAAGTCATGGCAGAACTTTCATTGAGAAATAAATTAAACAATGATCTTATACAAGATAATCTAGATTGGATTGATTTTAATATGAACTTAATTACAAATACTCATATAGATCCAGGATATGGAAAAGAAAACAAGAAATCCAGTGGAAATAGTATTTTTGATAGGAAGGTGTAGGAATGGGATTCGGAGGATTATATATATCAATATCAGGATTGCAAGCTTCAAGAAAATCTTTAGACACAGTATCACATAATATATCAAATGCAAATAATCCAAATTATGTAAGACAATCTGCAATACATGCAAGTAATTCATATACGAAATCTGCTGATGGTAGATTTCAAACAGGTACAGGTGTTAATGTTATTCAAATAAGGCAGATAAGAGATGAGTTCTTAGATTTGAAACTTCGACGTGAAAATGCCAGTTTTGGATACCACTATGCAAAAGCACAAATACTTGAAGATATAGAGGGAGTATTTAATGAAATAACAGATAGTGGATTACAAAAAGTAATGGATGGTTTATGGAAAAATTGGGATGAGCTTTCTAAAGAAGCAGATAGCTTAACTATTAGGGGATTAGTACATGAATCTTCCGTTGCATTTGCAGAAACCGTTAATCATATATCAAGGCAACTTAATGATATAAGATATAACTTAAACAAACAAATGCTTACTAAAGTTGATGAAGTCAATAATATATTGGATAAAATAGGAGAATTAAATAAAAGTGTTAAGCTAGTCGAAGGTGAGAACAGTAGAATGAAGGCCAATGACTTTAGAGATGAAAGAAATGCACTTATAGACAGATTATCAGAATTGCTGCCTATTACATCCTATGAAAATACCTTTGGAGAAACAATAATATCTTTACAAGGAAGAGATATAGTTAATGGAAGTTTTATCAGCAGAATAGATGTAAAAAATGATAATAATGGGTTAGGACATATATACTGGGAAAAGTCCAATGAAAAAATAGATTTAAATGGATTAGGGGAATTGGCAGGATTCATAGATGTAAGGGATAAATCTATGGTTGAATATATGGATAGATTAGATACATTTGTAGGCACCCTAGCTAATAAGATAAATGCTTTACATTCTACTGGAATAGATTTAGAAGGCAATCAGGGAGGAGATTTCTTCGTAGGTTCAGGTGGAGTAATTAATGCTTCCAATATTAAGGTTAATTCTGAACTTTCGAATTACAATAAAATAGCAATATCTAAAACTGGTGGAATTAGTGATGGGGATATAGCTAAGGAGATATACGAAGTTAGAAATGAGACTCTTTTTGGAGAGATGAGTACAGATGATTATTATAGAGACATCATCTTTTCCTTGGGAGAAGAGAGAAAGTCTTCACGACTTATAGCAGAAAATCAGGGTTTTCTGATAAATACTATAGATGAAAGAAGACAAAGCATATCAGCTGTGTCTTTAGATGAAGAGATGGCGGATATGATAAAATTCCAGCATTCATATACGGCAAACTCTAGAGTAATAAACGCTATTGATGAGATGATAGAGACAGTTGTGAATAGAGTTGGATTAGTTGGAAGATAGACTTGCTAATCAAAATTTTCATGAAGGGACTGAGTAAATGTTTTTTGGATTTAATTCAGCAGTAAGGGGACTTCTTGCGTCACAAAGAGCTTTATACACCACAAATCATAATATAGATAATGCAAATACGAAGGGATATTCAAGACAGCAAGTAGAACAACGAGCTACCAACCCATTTAAAATGCCAGGTATAGGATTTTTAGGTACCGGTACAGAGATCTACAATGTTAAGAGAATAAGGGATTCCTTTGTAGATTTTAAATATTGGAGTGAAATGGCTCCATTGGGTGAATGGGAAATAAAGAAGAATTCTTTGACAGAGATAGAAAAGCTAATGGGTGAACCTTCTAAGAGTAGCTTTACACAATATATGAATGACTTTTACAAAAGTTTAGATGAAATGAGTAAAAACTCATCGGATATATCCTTTAGAGAACCAGTAAGAGAAAATGCCTTAGCATTTACGAGACATATCAATGAAACAACACAAAGATTAATGAATATGAAAACAGAAACAGAACATGAAATAGATGCAAAAATAAAGACTGTAAATAGCTTAAGTGAACGAATAGCAGGATTAAATAGACAAATTTATTCCTTAGAAATAGATGGGAAACAAGTTAATGATTTAAGAGATAGAAGAGAATTGTTAGTAGATGAACTATCTAAAATTGTAAATATAAAAGTAAATGAATCACCAGATGGGAAATATAATATTTCTCTTAGTGGAATATCCATAGTAGACCATTTATCTACAAATAAACTTTCCCTCAAAACCACGGATACTGGAACTGAAAAAGAATATAAATTAACCTGGGAAAATGGCGGAGAAGTAAATCTAAAGTCAGGTGAATTAAAAGGCCTATTAGATATGCTTACAGGAAATGGAGAAGGCAATACCTATAGAGGTATACCATATTTTCAAAAACAGTTGGATGAGTTTGCCAAGGGATTTGCAGATAAGTTTAATGAGCTGCATAGTAAGGGATATTCACTAAAGGATGAAAATGGTAATAGTATAAATGGAATTGATTTCTTTAAATACGATTCAAGTAGTCCAGCATCAACTATAACCTTAGATAAGAAGATATTGGAAGATATAAAAAACATAGCAGCAGCAGGAAATCCTGGTGGTTCAACAGAGGATAATATAAATCTTTTAGCCCTTATAAAACAAAGAGAGGACAAAGAGTTCTTCTCAGGAGGAATATCACAAGGAACTCCAGATGATTTCATTAAAGCCATGATTTCTTCCATGGCAGTAGATAGCCTACAGGCCGAAAGATTTTATAAAACCCAAGAATTAATGCAAAAGAACATAAATACAAAACGTCAATCTATATCCGGAGTAGATTTAGATGAAGAAATGGCAGACATGATAAGATTCCAACATGTATATGTAGCTTCATCAAAGATGATATCAACCATGGATATGATAATAGACATTACTGTAAATAGATTGGGAATGGTTGGGAGGTAGTGTAATTGAGAATAACAAATAATATGCTTGTAAGCAATATGACATATAATCTAAATAGTACATTGCAGAGGCTAGAAAGATTGCAATATGAAATGACTGAAGGGAAGAAATTTAGAGTACCATCAGATGACCCAATAGGTGCAAGTAAATCTTTGAAATTTAATACAGATATATCAAAGGTGGAACAGTACCTTAGAAACACAAAAGATGCAGCCTCTTGGATGAAAGAAACTGAATCAGCACTAAAGGAAATAAATTCTGTACTTCATAGAGTGAACGAATTAACGGTACAAGCTGCCAATGGAACTAATTCTGAAGACTTAGATAAGATAAAAGAAGAGATAAAAGAATTAAAGGGACATTTAATTCAAATAGGTAATACTACCTATGCAGGAAGATCTATATTTACAGGATTTAAAACCGATAAACCTCTATTGGATGAGAATGGAAATTACTTAGTAGATTTAAAGAAATATGATGTTTTAGATGAAAATGGAAACCCTACAGGAGAAAAAAAGGACGAGATATTTGTATATAATGTAGGAGTTGCAGAAAGGGTATCCGTAAATACTTTAGGAAATAAGATATTTGGTAGTGGAAATAAGGATTATACATCAGATGTTAGTGTTGGTGACAAAGCATATTTATTCGATATGTTTGAGAAATTAGAAGCAGCACTAAATACAAATAACAACGATGACCTTCAATCGGCATTAACAGACATAAAAGATGCCATGAGCAATGTCTTATCTGTTACAGCGGAGATAGGAGCAAAATCCAATAGATTAGACTTAACAAAGAATAAAATAGAAAATCAAATAGTGAATCTAAAAGAGTTATTATCTTTCAATGAAGATGTTAGTTTGCCAGAAGCCTATATGAATCTAGCTATAGCAGAAAATGCATATAGAGCAAGTCTAGCAGTAGGATCTAGAATAATACAGCCGAGTTTAATGGATTTTCTAAGATAAAAAGTAAGGGCGCACATTTAGGCGCCCATTTTCTAATTTTTGGGTACAAATGCTCATATAAGAAGATTCAAAAATAATGTATAATAATTTCACAATTTGTATTATAATGGAATTAGTGTCGAAAGTTTTTTCAATTGTGCATTGCGTAAGTGCCCTTTGGGTATAAATTGTGCATTGAATTAAAGGAGGTAATACAAATGAAAATAAAAACTAGAAATTTTGGAGAAATAGAGATCGAAAAAGAAAAAATAATTAATTTTGAAGAAGGAATTCCCGCATTTGAAGAAGAAAAGGAATTTATAATTATATTAAATGAAGATAAGGAAAATCCTTTTCACTGGCTACAATCAATTAATAACCAAGACTTGTCATTTATTGTCATAAATCCCTTTGAAATATTTAGTGACTATGATATATTACTTCCGCAGACAGCAATTAATAAATTAAAGATAGAAAGAGAAGAAGATATAAGCATATATACAATAGTAGTGATACCAACAGATATGAATAAAATGACAACTAATCTTTTAGGCCCAATAGTAATTAATACAAAGGAAAGGTTAGGTAAACAAGTAATTCTAGATGATGAAAGATACACTACAAAACATTTTATCTTCAATCAAGACTCCAAAGTAGGAGGCGAATAATATGCTGATACTTACTAGAAAAAAGGATGAATCCATAATTATAGATGGAAAAATTGAAATAAAAATAATAGAAATAGAAGAAGGTAAGGTCAAGATTGGTATCGAAGCACCAAAAGACATTGATATAATACGTAATGAATTATATAAAAAAATGGAAGAAGAAAATTTGGCTGCCCTTAATAATATTTCTAAACTAGAAGATGTAAAAAAACTTTTCAATAAATAAGGCAATTAAATTTGCGACTACTCAAGGAGGAGTAATAGCTACCATGGAAGGTACAGAAAGATTTTGTATTAATAAAAGTGGATTCTGGAAAGTATTGATAGTAGATGATGATAATTTTATACATAGGATGCTGAAAGAAATCAATAAAGATCTTACCTTCGAGGATAAAGGTATAGAGTTTTATAGTGCTTATACATCTCAAAAAGCTGTCAATATATTAAAAGCGAATAAAGATATAGCCTTAGTATTATTAGATGTATTTCTAGAAGAAAAAGACTCAGGTCTAGGCTTAGCAAAATATATTAGAGAAGATCTGAAAAATACGGATATTAGAATTGTTTTAATGACAGGGAAAGGTTCTAGTAGTTTACAAGATGAAATCATATTGAACTATGATATAAATGGCTATGAAAACAAAACAGATTTATTTTCTAAAAAAATGAATACAGTTATTCTATCATCCCTAAGATCCTTTAGGGATATTAATCGCATAAAAAACAATAGAGAGTCAATGGAAAAAGTAGTATCATCCATATCTAAACTATATGAAAAGGATGCGTTAAATGATTTTTTAATATCTAGTCTATGTCATCTTAGTTCATTAATCAATCAATGTAAAGGTAGAGATGAATGCAATATTAACTCTTTTGCAGCAGTTAGACAAGGTGAAACCCACATATTTAATATAGTTGGCGGAACTGGTAAGTATAAGGATTCTATCAATAAAAAAATAAGAGAAACTGTCTCAGAAACTGATTTAATAAAAGCAAATAAAATATATAATGGTGGAGACCATGAACTCTTTGATAATTGTTACATAGCTAGATATAAAAGTACAGCAGGAAATGAAGCTATTATATTTATAGAGAATGATGACAATGTTGACTATGTGGATATGGAATTATTAGATGTATTTCACAAAAGTATATCTGCAACTTTTGATAACCTATGTCTAAATTTAGAAATAGAAGCAACCCAAAAAGAAATATTATACACATTAGGAGAAGTTACAGAAGCAAGATCAGAAGAAACAGGCTCACATGTAAAGAGAGTCTCTAAATATTGTAAGCTACTAGCAGAAGAATATGGATTATCACAGAGAGATACTATGCTCCTTACCCATGCTTCACCAATACATGACATAGGTAAGGTTGCAGTTCCAGATAATATACTGCTTAAACCTGGTAAACTAACGTCAGAGGAATTTAATGTAGTAAAAACACACACAACAATAGGATATAATCTACTAAAGAATTCAAAAAGAGAAATCCTAAAGGCAGCATCCATAGTGGCTCATGAACATCACGAAAGATACGATGGGAAAGGTTATCCAAGAGGATTAAAAGGAGAAGAAATACATATCTATGGAAGGATAGCAGCAATAGCCGATGTATTTGATGCATTAGGATCTCCTAGAGTATATAAAAAAGCTTGGGTGATAAATGATATACTAAAATATTTTAAAGAAGAAAGTGGAAAACACTTTGATCCAAAGCTAGTGGATATACTATTTGACAATTTAGATAAATTTTTGGAGATAAAAGAAAAATATTCTGATGAAAATGCTAAAGTTATTGGACAAGCATCCGATAATAATAATGAAAGTTAAAAAACCTTTTGGCCAAAGGTACTAAATATTTTGGCAAGGATGCCAACAAACAAAAATCAAGGAGGAATAAAAATGAGAATTAATAACAACATGTTAGCAATGAATACTCATAGACAATTAGGTTTAGCTAATACAGCTGGCGCAAAATCAATGGAGAAACTATCTTCAGGCTTTAGAATCAATAGAGCAGGAGATGACGCAGCAGGATTAGCAATCTCTGAAAAAATGAGAGGTCAAATCAGAGGACTTAATCAAGCATCAAGAAATGCTCAAGATGGTATTTCTTTAATTCAAACTACTGAAGGTGCATTAAATGAAACTCATGCAATCCTTCAAAGAATGAGAGAGTTAGCAGTTCAATCATCAACTGATACAAATACAGGTGTTGATAGAGGAAATCTTCAAGATGAGATTGATCAATTATCAGAAGAAATTACAAGAATAGCTACAACAACTCAATTCAATACAATGAACTTATTAGATGGAACATTTGAAGGTAAAAAATTCCACATTGGTGCAAATGAAGGACAAGATGTAACAATAAAAGTTAATGATATGGCTGCAAAGGCTTTATCAGTAGATGGTAATGAATATAAGACATCGGGTGCTGGAGCTATTACTGTTCATTCTAGAAATAAGGATATAACAGTTAAAATTGAAGCAGCTGCTGTTTCTGGAGGAGGAGAAGGTGCCACAGCTAAGATGTCAGGAAATGTTGCAGTTGTTACTGTAAATATTTTATCAGGTACTGGTATAACTTCAACAAATGCAAATGTTAAAGCAGCATTAGAAAAATTAGGATTAAATGCTACTGTTTCAGGAACTCTTGCTTCAGGAACTACAGCAGCTGGTGTTATAACACAAAGCGGTCTTGGAATTGATATATCCACTCAAGCATCAGCATCTAAATCTATTACTACAATTAACAATGCATTAGAAACAGTTTCCAAAGAAAGATCAAAACTTGGTGCTATTCAAAACAGATTAGAGCATACTATTAAGAACTTAGATACTTCAGCTGAAAACCTACAAGCATCTGAGTCAAGAATTAGAGACGTAGACATGGCAAAAGAAATGATGGAGCAAACTAAACAAAATATACTACAACAAGCTTCAACTGCTATGTTGGCTCAAGCAAATCAAGCGCCTCAAACTGTATTACAATTATTAAGATAATTAACAATATAATAAGAAAGATAGTCAGAAAAATTTCTGACTATCTTTCTTTATGTAAATATCTATTAAAATATTGTATCATGTAAATATATATCAAATTTTGCCGATAATATATACATAGTGAAGAATGGGGGTTTTATGTTGAAAATTTATATAGAAAATCAAGTATTAGAGTTGGAAAATAATACAAAAGAAATAGATAATATCTTTAATGAAATAGATAATATAGTTAATAAATCATCTAAAATTTTAAGTCATATGGTGATAGATGATTTTGAAATATATCAAGATTTTTATGATTACTTCTTAGATAATATTAGAGTAATAGAAGAAGTAGAAGTAATTACATTAACACATAAAGAATTGATTCATGATATATTAATATCTACCATTGAATATATTAGAAGAATTCCAGAAAAAACAGAAGAACTTGCAAATAAATTCTATAAGAATCCGGATAAAGAATCTTGGCATGGATTAAATGATTTATTAGGTGGAATTACTTGGATAATTAATACATTTTCCTCAATAGATCAAGATAAAAGACTTAATGATGTAGTATCTTCCTATGAGTTTTGGAATTTATACGCAAAGGAAATATTCTCATTACAGGATATTTTACCAAATTTTGAAGAAGCATTAGAAAATAGTGATAACGTCACAATAGCAGATATGCTATTATACGAGATATTACCAATTTTCAAAGAAATGGAAGAAAAGCTATTAGAATTAGTCAAGATGGAGGGAAAACTTGATGATCTTAATTGATAATATTAATTATTTAAGAGAAAAATTCCCATTAGTAAGAGAAAAATTAAAATTAGTAGAAGAAAATGAAGATAAACAATTTTTAATTAAGGAAACAAGAAGGGGTGATAAAACTCTTTTATATAATAAAGATGGAAAAACAATATATTTTCATAGCAAATACGATCCTATAAGAGAAGCACAAACTATTATAGAAGGATATAAAGATATAAAAGACACAAATATAATATTCTATGGGACCGGATTAGGTTACCATATAGATTTACTTGTGAAAGAAAATCCAAATAATAACTTCTATATATTTGAACCTATAGAAGAATTAATGGAGAAGTTTTTATCTGTTAGAAATTTATCTAAACCAGAATATAAAGAACTAAGGGGATTAAGTATAGGATTAGATAATATACAAATTGAAATAGGAAACTTTTTGGAAATTAATCGAAAAGAAACCATAATAATTGAACTACCAATTCATAAGCAAGCCTTTGAAGAGGAATTTAAAAGATTTAATAAGACATTTTTAGATATAATAAAGTCTAATAGAAGTAGTATAGCGACTAATTATTCTTTTCAAAGAAGATGGATAATTAATAGTATGATAAATTTTAAAGAAGTTTTATCTACTCCTAATATTTTAATAGAAAAAAAAGGAGAGTTTAAAAATAAACCTGCAATAATTGTTGCAGCTGGTCCTTCATTAAATGAAGAAATAGAAAGTATTAGGTATATTAAGGAAAAAGGTCTTGCCTATATATTTAGTGTAGGTTCTGCTATAAATACTCTTATACATCACAATATTTATCCCCATGCAGCAACTACCTATGATCCAACCGAGTTAAATCAAAAAGTATTTGACAAAGTTAAGGAAAAGGGTATAAGTGATATTCCTATGATATTTGGTTCATCAGTAGGATATGAAACATTAGAGAATTATCTAGGGAAAAAATACCATATGATCACTTCTCAAGATAAAATAGCAAATTATTATTTGGAATCTAATTCGGATATGGAAGTTAACATAGTATTAGATGCGCCTAGTATTGCAGTTGTTACGTTGCAATTATTAGCAAACCTGGGGTTTAGTCCTATTATCTTAGTAGGTCAAAATCTGGGATATGTAGGTAAGGCACAACATTCAGAGGGAATACATTATAGTAATGAATTGACGGATGAAGAAGTAGAAAAAGCACTATGGGTAGAAGATGTATATGGCAATCAAATAAGAACTGATGATGGCTTTAATAGTATGAGAGTTCAAATGGAATTATATATTACTAGTATGGAAAAAGGTAGGGTAATTAATACTACAAAAGGTGGGGCAAAAATACAAGGTACTGAATTTATAGAATTAAAAGATATAATAGATAAACACTTACAGGAAGCAGTTGTAATAGATAATTGGCTTGATGGTGATAAAACTAATTATAACAAGGAACAATTAAAGAACAAGGTTGAATCTATGGATTTGGCTTTTGAGGACTCATATAGGTGGATAAAAGATTATAATACAAACTTACACAAAATGTTAGAGTTAGTTAGAAATAGAAATTTCAAACAATTAGATATTATGTATAATAAATTAGATATAAGTATTACAGCTTTAGAATCTAATGATTTCTTTACGACATTTATTTTACAAATGAATAGAGTTCAACATAAATTACTTGCTGATGCTGTAAAGATTTCTAAGATGGAAAAGGATATTTATAAGAAACATATGGATTTATTAAATAATTACAAAGGATTTATTGACAAATGTAGCTTAGATATAGAATTAATAAAACCTATTTACGAAAAAATGAAATATAATATATTGGAATATATTAATCAAGATATTAAAGAAGGTGAAATTGATGTCTAGAATGTTAGTAACTGGGGCAGATGGTTTTATTGGTAGCCATTTAGTAGAAGATTTACTTAAACAAGGGCATAAAGTAAGAGCTTTTGTATATTATAACTCTTTCAACTCATGGGGGTGGCTTGATACATTACCTAAAAAAATTTTAAATGAAATAGAAATATTCACAGGTGATATTAGAGATCCAAATGGAGTAAGAGAATCTATGAAGGGAATAGAAGGGGTATATCATCTAGCGGCTTTAATAGCTATACCCTTTAGTTATCATTCGCCAGATTCCTATGTAGATACAAATATAAAGGGGACATTAAATGTATTACAAGCTGCAAGAGATTTAGGGACAAGCAGAATACTTGTAACTTCAACATCAGAAGTATATGGTACAGCCCAGTACATACCTATAGATGAGAAACATCCATATCAAGGACAATCTCCTTATTCTGCAACAAAAATTGGTGCAGATAGAATAGCAGAGTCTTTTTATAGAAGCTTTGATATGCCTATTACAATAGTTAGACCATTCAACACCTATGGTCCGAGGCAATCAGCAAGAGCAGTTATACCTACTATAATTACACAGCTGTTAGCAGGAAAGGAAGAGATTAAACTAGGTTCATTAACTCCTACTAGAGATTTTAATTATGTAAAAGATACAGTACAAGGATTTATTGAGATTGGAAAAGCTATTAATACAATAGGTGAAGAAATAAATATTGCAACACAGCAAGAGATATCAATAGGTGAAATTGCACAAGAAATGATTAATCAAATTAACTCTAGTGCAAGAATAATATGTGAAGAAGAAAGATTAAGACCAGAAAAGTCTGAAGTAAATAGGTTGTTAGGGTCCAATGAAAAGATAAAAAGAATGACAAATTGGAGACCAAACTATACTTTAGAACAAGGATTGGCTGAAACTATAGAATGGATAAAAAACAACTTAGATAAATATAAAATTGATATATATAATATTTAGGGGCGATAGAAATGAGTAGATTTATTCCATTATCAGTACCGAACTTAAAAGGAAAAGAATTAGAATATGTAACAAAAGTAGTAGAAACAGAATGGGTGTCTACAGGTGGAGGATATATTAATGAATTTGAGAAAAATATTGCAGGATATCTCAAGATTGAAAAGGGTGTTGCATGTCAATCAGGCACAGCGGGGCTTCATTTAGCTTTAAAGCTTTCGGGAGTAAAATATGGCGATGAAGTAATAGTGCCTACTCTTACCTTTATTGCAGCAGTAAATCCGGTTAGATATCTTGGTGCAGAGCCTGTATTTATGGATTGTGACGATACTTTAAACATGGATTTAGACAAGCTTGAAGAGTTTTGTAGAAAAGAATGTACTTTGACAAATGATGGACTAATTAATAACAAAACAGGAAAAGCAATTAGAACTTTAGTAATAGTCCATATATTCGGTAATATGGCAAATATGGAAAGACTTATAGATATAGCTGAAGAATACAAGCTGAAGGTAGTAGAAGATTCGACAGAAGCTTTAGGAACATATTCAACAGAAGGTAGATATAAAGGTAAGTTTGCAGGAACTATAGGTGATTTTGGTGTATATTCTTTTAATGGAAATAAAATAATAACCACTGGTGGAGGTGGAATGTTAGTAGCTAAAGATAAAAATCTAATTGATAAAGCGAAATATCTCTCCACCCAAGCAAAAGATGATGAATTATACTATATTCACGATGAAGTGGGATTTAACTATAGAATGACAAATTTACAAGCAGCGCTGGGAGTTGCACAATTAGAACAGTTAGAAGGTTTTATTAAAATTAAGATGGAAAATTATAATTTATATAAAGAAGAAATCGATAAAATAGAAGGAATATCAATTCTTGATTTTAATAAAAATACCAGAGCTAACCATTGGTTTTATTCATTATTAATAGATGAAGAGAAGTATGGACTTAGTAGGGATGAACTACTAAACAAATTAAATGAAAATAAAATCCAAACAAGACCAATATGGGGATTAATTCATGAACAAAAACCATATAGGAATAATCAAGCTCATAAAATAGAAAAAGCAAATTACTATATAGATAGAATATTAAATATTCCTTGTAGTACAAGCCTTGCAAAAGAAGAGGCAAAATATGTTTGTGATATTTTGCGAGAATTAGAAAGATAGGGGGATCCCTTTGAACATACAAGATTTATTTATTAATGAAGATTTATCAATTAAAGAAGCTATAAAAAAACTGGATGAAACAGCAAAAAAAATATTGTTAGTAGTTGAAAATAATAAGCTAATAGGTGTACTTACAGATGGGGATATTAGGAGATGGATACTGAAGAATGGTAATCTAAATGAACCTATTAGTTTGATTATGATAAGGTCGCCAAAGTATATATGTGAAGAAGATATAAAAGATGCAAAGAAGGTTCTTAAAGAATACAGTATAGAAGCTATACCTGTTTTAAACAAGAAAGAAGAAATAATAGATATTATTTTCTGGAATGATAATTTTAATATAAAGTTCAAATTTAAGAAAATGGATAATCCAGTAGTAATAATGGCTGGTGGAAAAGGCACTCGACTAGATCCATATACAAAGATACTACCAAAGCCACTTATACCTATAGGAGATATTCCAATAGTAGAGAGAATTATAAATAGGTTTAATGAATATGGATGTAATAACTTTTATATGACAGTGAACTATAAGAAAAATATGATAAAGGCATATTTTAATGAAATTGAAAAAACATATGTAATAGACTATATAGATGAGGATAAACCTTTAGGTACAGCAGGGGGTCTATATTTATTAAAAGATAAAATAATGGATACTTTCTTTCTTAGCAATTGTGATATTTTGATTGAAGGGAACTATTCAGATATGCTGAAATATCACAAAGAACATAAAGCAAAGATTACTTTAATTACTTCACTTAAGCATTATACAATTCCTTATGGAGTTATTCAAATAAATGAAGATAGTGATGTAAAAAAAATGATAGAAAAACCAGAATATGATTTCTTAGTAAATACTGGCATGTATATATTAGAACCAGAGGTAATTAATGACATCCCAGAAAATGAGTTCTTTCATATAACAGATTTAATAAATACCTATATAAATAAAGGTGAAAAGATAGGAGTTTATCCTATAAGTGAAGGGGCATGGCTGGATATGGGACAGTTTAAGGAAATGGAAATCATGCTTGAAAGGTTAGGTATAAAGTGATGGAAGATGTTATCCTAATTGGTGGTGGTGGGCATTGTAAATCTGTTATTGACTCTATTAGTAAATCTAAAGAGTATAAAATAATAGGAATATTAGATTTACATAATAAAGTTGGGGATGAAATATTTGGTGTAAAAGTAATCGGAACAGACGATAAATTAGAATACTATTATAAAAATGGAATTATGAAAGCCTTTTTAACTATGGGGAGCATTGGAGATACAAGAATAAGAAGAAAGTTATATTCTATTGCTTTGAATATAGGATATTTTTTTCCAAATATAATTGATAATACTGCAATAGTATCAGATAAAGTTGAAGTAGGACATGGGAATTTTATTGGAAAAGGAGCAATAATCAATGCAGGTACAAAAATAGGGAGTAATTGTATAATTAACACAGGAGCAATAATCGAACATGATTGTAATATAGAAAGCTTTTGTCATATAGCACCAGGAACTACTATAAGTGGTAATGTAGTCGTAGGAGAAAATACACATATTGGAACTAATTCAGCTATAATTCAAAATATAAAAATTGGTAGAGATTCAGTAATAGGTGCTGGATCTGTGGTTATAACAAATATTGGAAGCAATGTTAAAGCTTATGGAAGTCCTTGTAAAGAGGTGAAAAAGTGAAAAGAGTATTTATAATAGCAGAAGCAGGTGTTAACCATAATGGAAGTATCGATTTAGCTAAGAAATTAATTGATAAAGCTAGTGAAGCAGGAGCAGATGCAGTTAAATTTCAAAGTTTTAAAGCTGAAAAGCTAGTGACTAAAAATGCTCAGAAAGCTCAATATCAAGAAGTGACAACAGGTAATGAAGAAAATCAATTTGAAATGATAAAAAGACTGGAATTAGATTATGAGAAACATGAAGAATTAATTAATTATTGTAAATCTAGAGGTATAATGTTTTTATCATCACCTTTTGATTTAGAAAGCATAGATTTACTCAATAATTTAGGTCTTGAAATATTTAAAATACCTTCAGGAGAAATAACAAATTTACCCTATCTACGAAAAATAGGATCATTAAACAAAAAGGTAATACTTTCTACTGGAATGTCTATTCTTGGAGATATAGAAAAAGCTTTAAAAATATTAAAGACAAGTGGAACTACAGATATTACTGTATTACACTGCAATACAGAATATCCTACACCAGTAGGTGATGTAAATTTAAATGCAATGAATACAATAAAAGAAGCATTTAAAGTAGAAGTAGGATATTCAGACCATACATTGGGCATAGAAGTACCAATAGCAGCAGTAGCATTAGGTGCTACAGCAATTGAAAAACATTTTACTTTGGATAAGACTATGGAGGGACCAGATCATAGAGCAAGCTTAGAACCAAATGAACTTAGAGAAATGGTTAGATGCATAAGAAATATTGAAATGGCTCTAGGAGATGGATTAAAGAAATTAACTGAATCTGAAGCAAAAAATATAAATATAGTTAGAAAAAGCATAGTAGCGGGAAGAAATATTAAAAAAGGTGAAGTCTTTACAATAGAAAATTTAGAAATTAAAAGACCAGGGAATGGGATATCTCCTATGAGATGGGATGAAGTTATAGGTAAATTAGCAATTAGAGATTATGAAGAAGATGAGTTGATAGAGATATGAAAAAGATATGTGTAGTTACAGGGACAAGAGCTGAATATGGACTCTTTAGGCCACTTATAAAGAGGATAAAAGAAGATGATGAATTGCAACTTCAATTAATTGTAACTGGAATGCATCTATCACCAGAATTTGGGCTTACCTATAAAGAAATAGAAGAAGATGGTTTTATGATTGATGAAAAGATAGAAATGTTAATTAGTTCTGCTACAGCGGTAGGGATATCTAAATCAATGGGATTAGCTATGATTGGATTTGCCGATGCATTTGGAAGATTAAAACCAGATATGGTAATTGTGTTAGGTGATAGATACGAAATATTTTCAGCAGTATCTTCAGCTTTCATATCAAGAATTCCTATAGCCCATATTCATGGTGGGGAAACAACGGAAGGAGCTTTTGATGAAGGGTTTAGACATTCTATTACTAAGATGAGTTATTTACATTTTACAAGTACAGAAAAATATAGAAAAAGGATAATACAACTAGGAGAAGAACCAAGTAGAGTATTTAATGTTGGTGCAATTGGTATTGAAAGCATTAAAACTTTAGACTTGTTGGATAAAAAAAAGTTAGAACAGAATATTAATTTTAGATTTGGAATAAGGACAGCATTAGTTACATTTCATCCAGTAACGCTAGAGGATAATACAGCTAAAGTGCAATTTCAAGAACTACTTAATACACTAGATAAATTTAATGATTTGAAGGTAATATTTACAAAAGCAAATTCAGATACTGACGGAAGAATAATTAATAGTATGATAGATGATTATGTGAATAAGAATAAGGATAAAGCAGTGGATTTTATATCAATGGGGCAACTAAGATATCTATCAGCAATGAAATATGTAGATTTAGTTATAGGAAATTCTTCAAGTGGAATAGTTGAGGCACCATCTTTTAAGGTGGCAACAATTAATATTGGAGATAGACAAAAAGGTAGAATTCAACCAGGAACAGTAATAAATTGTCAGCCAATAGAAAGTGAAATATACAAAGCAATTAAATTGGGATTATCAGATAATTTTAAAGAGAAGATTAAAGATGCTGTAAATCCTTATGGGAATGGAAATGTTTCTGAAAAAATACTATATGTAATAAAAGATAATTTAAATAAGGGGATTGAATTAAAGAAATCATTTTATGATTTATAAAGGTGGATTATATTATGTATAAAAATAAAAGGTTTCTAGCTATTATACCAGCTAGAAGTGGTTCTAAAGGATTAAAAGATAAAAATATAAAACAATTAAATGGTAAACCAATGATTGCTTATACTATTGAGGCTGCTATAAAAAGTGATATATTCGATGATACAATTGTATCTACAGATTTTCAGATTTATGCAGATATAGCTATAAACTATGGAGCAGTAGTTCCTTTTTTAAGACCTGATTATCTTTCTACAGATGAAGCAACTACAAATGATGTAGTAGAATATACAATAAAGGAATTAGAAAAAACAGGTAAACAATATGATTATTTCATGATTTTACAGCCAACATCCCCATTAAGGCAAGCAGAAGATATATTAGGTGCTGTAGAGTTATTATTTGAAAAAAATGCAAATTCAGTAGTAAGTGTCTGTGAATCAGAGCATTCACCATTATACATGAATACTTTAGATAAAACATTATCATTGAAAGGATTTTTGCCGAAGGATATAAAGACTAGAAGGCAAGAGCTACCTAAGTATTATAGATTGAATGGTGCTATTTATTTATGTAAAGTCGATTATTTTCTTAAATATAAAGACTTATACAAAGAAAATAGTTATGCATATATAATGGAGAAAACAAGATCCATTGATATTGATGATGAATACGATTTTAAAGTCGCAGAGTGTATATTAAATAATGAATTATAGTGTATGACATAAGAAGGAGAGTGTTAAATCAATGAATTATTGTAAAAAATGTGTAATGCCAGACACAAGACCAGGAATTTTATTTGACGAGGAAGGAATATGTCAAGCCTGTAGAGTAGAGGAACAAAAAGATAGAATTGATTGGGAAGCGAGATATGAGGAGCTAAAGATTTTATGTGATAAATATCGTGGGATGAATGGTGATAGCTATGATTGCATGATAGCAGTTAGTGGTGGAAAGGATAGTCATTACCAAGTCTATGTAATGAAAGAGCTCATGGGAATGAATCCGTTATTAGTATCTGTTGAAGATAATTTCCCAATGACAGAAGCAGGAAAAAACAATATTAGAAATATTTCAGAAAGATTTGGATGTAATATAATATCATTAAAACCTAATATTAAATTGCAAAAATATATAATGAGGAAAACATTTGAGAAATATGGTAAACCAACATGGTATATTGATAGATTAATATACACATACCCAATGTATATGGCGATAAAGTTTAATACACCATTATTAGTATATGGAGAGAATATTAGTTATGAATATGGCGGAGTAGATAGAGAAGAAACTTATAGTGCTAGAAACCAATTAAATAATGGTGTAGCATCTGATATAGATTTTAATGAACTTATTGACGAAAATATTTCTGTTAAAGATTTAATTTTATGTAATCCGCCAAGTATAGAGGATATAAATAATAAGTTGGATCCTATTTATATAAGTTATTTTTTAAGATTTAATAGCTATCAAAATTATATATTTGCTAAGAAAAATGGATTTAAAGATTTAAATAATGAATGGAAAAGACAACATCATATTGAAGATTTTGATCAGGTTGAAAGTAGGGCTTATTTAGTACATCCATGGATGAAATATCCAAAGTTTGGACATGCTACTGCAACTGATTATGCATCAAGGTTTATTAGATATGGGCTCATTAGTAGAGAAGAAGGAATAGAGTTAGTAAAAAAACATGATCATAATCTTGATTCAAAAGTAATAGAAGATTTTTGTAACTTTTTGGGCTATACAGTTAATGAATTTTGGACAATCGTAGATAAGTTTTACAATGGAGAATTATTTCAAAAGGATAAATATGGTGAATGGAAATTAAAAAATCCAATTTGGAATAATGGTTAGTTTATTAAACTTAGAAAAAGATTTCTAAATATATAATACAAGAGGTGTAAATAATGAACTTAAATAATATATCAAGTATCAAAGATATATTTAATAACAAGATAGAAAAAGCACAATACCTAAAAAAGATAATAAGAAATCTTGTTGAAAAAGGGGACTTTGTTAATGCAAAAGCAAAAATAGCTGAATATAAACGACTTTTTCCTGAAGATATAGAAATCATATCTATTGAAACTGTAATGTTAATGATAAAAGGTGAAATAGATAGAGCAGAACAACATGTATTAGATGGATTAACTGAGGTACCTTTTAACTTTGACCTAAATTATAACTTAGGATTTATATGTCAAGCAAAGGGAAAATATCATGAAGCAGCTAATGCTTTTATTATTGCAAAATCAGTAGCAACTACTAAAGAGGAAGAAACAATTATACAGGATGCAATAAATGAGATTAAAAAGATAGATGAAAAGGTTGATTTATCCAAAATTAATCAATCTAACTATAAGCTATTTCCATTGAAAAACAATGATGATACTTGGATTGGAAAGCCATTATTTGAAGATAAAAATGGAGAGGGGTATATTTCCTTATATTATGACGAGGCACTGGAGAGTTATCCCACTCAATTATGGAATTTCTATAAGACAGAGACATTGAGAGGGAAAATATACGAAAGTGGAGAATTTATTCTAGGCAACCTAAACAAATCAGTTTTACCATTAGCTACTTTAGATAAAAATACTTCAATAACTATAATATTAGACAACAAGGAATATAAGTTCAATGACTTTGTTTCTAATAGATTTTATTATATACCTATTAGAAGTGAAGGAAAAGTTAGAATTAAAAGTAATAATAAGTTTATAATAGGTGAACCTTTAGATTTAAATCAATACAAGAAGCATAATGTAAAATTGATTTTGAATTTATTTATAGATGGATTATCTCAGAAATTAATAGATAAATATTCACTAGAAAAGCTTATGCCAAACACTTATAATTTCTTTAATAGAGGAACCATATTTAATAATTGCTACAGTAATGCGGAATGGACATTAGCTAGTGTACCTACTATATTTACAGGAAAGTACCAATCTAATCATAAAATTTTTCATCCAGAACTATTACATACTATAAGTGATAGCTGTAAATCAATGGGAACTTATTTTAAAGAAGATAACTATTTGACATTCCAATCTTGTGGAAATTGGAGGAAAACACCATCTTATGGATATGTAAAAGGTTTTGATAGAATGATTTATCAATCAGCTACAATAGGGTCTAGAGCAGAAGAAATCATTTTTTCTTTTTTAGAGCAGATGCGAGCATTTGAAGAGAGAGATCATTTTATCTGGTTATCATTTTTTGAATTGCATAATATTGACGATAGCATAACTTCCAAAGTAAGTAATCAAATTATAAATAGTATTGACTCAAGAATAATTGAGAAAGATGAAAAAAAATCAGTAGTAAAAGATTATGATGAAAGAAAGATAGAAAGATATATAAATGAATTAAATAGGATAGATTTTTATTTGAAAATAGTCTATGATTTTATTGAAAATAAGTATACAAATGATGAAATCTTAGTATCATTATTTTCAGATCATGGACAATCCTATATAGACGAAGGAGATTATATTCTAAGAGATGCTAGAACGAGAGTACCTTTTATGATCAGAGGAAAAGACATTTCTTCCACCATATCTGATGAATTAATGGAAAATATAGATATTCTACCTACTATTTTAGAAAAGGCTTCAATTAAATTCAATTCTCAGGAGTTAGATGGAAAAATTCCTAAGATTTTAGGTGGTAAGGAAGAAAAGGAGTACGTATATTCTGAATCTATATATCCAGGAAAAACATATAAGGCTGTTATCAGGGACTGGGAGCATACACTAATATTTAAGTCTGAAAATAATGTAGAACAGGACGGGAGATTTATATTAGGAGATTTTAGCATTGTGCTAGAAAATAATTTGACAAAAGAAGATGAAACAAATAAGAATACTGAGAAGGTAACTAAGTATTTTGATATAATAATTTCTCATATTTCAGCATTATTGAAAATTTAATAAATTAAGGAGATAAAGTCTCATGAGAATTGGAAATACAATTTGGCTAGTTGGATTAAGTGCATCTGGAAAGAGCACATTGGCAGAAAAAATAGTAAAGTATCTTGATGACATTGGGGAAAAGGTACAATTGATAGATGGAGATATTATGAGAGAAGAAATAGGTGGAATGTTTGGATACACTAGAGAAGAAAGAATAAAGGCAGCAAATGTATATAGGGCAATGGCAAAATTATTAAATAATAATGGTATAAATGTTGTAATTGCAGCTATATCGCCATATGAAGAAATTAGAAGGAGGAATAGAGAAAGAATTGAAAACTATATTGAGATAAATGTTAATTGTCCAATAGAAGAATGCATAAAAAGAGATCCTAAAGGACTTTATATGAGAGCTTTAGCTGGGAAAGAAAAGCATGTTATCGGAATTGATGAAGAATATGAATTCCCAGAAAATAGTAATATGGAAGTAAATACAAAAGAAGAAAGCATTGATGAGTCCTATTTTAAAATAATAAATTATTTAAAACAATCAAATATCTAATTATAATAAAGTGGAGGCAATGCTAATGAAAATTAAAGGTATTGTAGAACAAATAACTAATGAATCCATTGAAGGGTGGGTAATTGCTAATGATGATAAGAAGGGGATAATACAAGCTCCAAAAGTTGAATTGAAGGTAAATGGTGTAACTGTGGCAATAACTTTTGCTGTAAGAAAAATTGAACACGATAGTATAATTAGTAATCAGTGTGGATTTAAATTCTTAATAAAGGATTTATTTGATTATTTAAGCAAGAATGATGAGATTACAATTTCAGTTTATGATGATATCTTACCGATTTATAAACATGGATTGAGTTATAAATGTGATACTACTGGTAATTATAGTGTTGACAAATTATTAGAGAGATTAAATGAAGGTTATGTTTTTGATATAAATGGTGAGTTAAAACTATCTTTAAAAGAAAACGAAGAGTTAAGGAAAGAGATTATCAAGCTATATGATGAGCTAAGGGATATATTTAATAATGATTTATCATATGATCTGTATGCATGTTATGGAACTTTATTGGGGATTGTTAGAGAGAAAAATTTTATTTCTAATGATGGAAACTTTGATTGTGCATATTTATCTAAGGAAAATAATAAAGATAAAGTGGTTGAGGAATTTAAAATAATATCAAAGTTATTAATAAAGAAAGGATATCAGTTAAAAATTTTTAAGTCACATATTCAAATAAGTAATACAAAATCAGATGCTAGCATTAATATTTATTGCTCTTGGTTTAACGATAACTTAGAATTTTTGCTTTCTTTCAATTATATTGGTAAAGAAATTATTAGTAAGAAAAATAAATTTGAAATAGAAACGAGAGCTATACAAGGAAGTAATGTTTTAATACCTAAAAGTTATAAAGATGTTTTGAAACAAATATATGGAGAAAGATGGGAGATACCAGACTTTGGATTTGAGTGGAAAACACTAAATAAAAGCATTGAGTTTTTGGAAGATAGTGATATGAATGAAATATATTGGGAGCAATATTATTTAGATTCAAAGATACAAAAACCTTCTTCATTCTGCTCTTTCATAAATGATTTTATTAAAGAAAAATATTTGATTTTAGATATTGGATGTGGATCGGCTAGAGACTCTTTTGAATTTGTGCAACAGGGACATGAAGTTATAGGGTTGGATAGGTCGGAACAAGCAATTTTATTTGCAAATTCATTGATAAAAGAAGAGAGGTATAAAAACATAACTTTTCAAAAAGCTGATATATCAGATAAAATATTAATGTCGGAAATATTTAAAGAAGCAAAGGAGCAAGCTAAACAAAAACAAAAAAATATAATGTATTACTCAAGATTTTTCCTGCATTCAATAGATGAGAGTAATCAGACAACATTTTTAGAGGCGATATCAAGCCATGTTGATAAGGGAGATATCTTTGTTGCTGAGTTTAGAACTAAGGAAGATGAAGAAAGGCAAAAAATATATTCTAACCACTATAGAAGGTTTATAGATGAGGAGGACTTACTTCGACAATTAAAAGAAATATGTAATATTAGTAAAATACTATTATTTCAGAAAGGCACAGGGTTCTCTATTTATAAAGATGAAGATCCATTTTTAGCTAGAATTATTGTTATAAAAGATTAGATTGAACTATATATCGTTCTGTACTCAAAAGCAAATAAGTAAGTTATTTAATCTGCTGTGTGAAATAAAGGTTGTTTATCTATTGATGAGTATATAAAGAACCACAGAGGAGGTAATACCATGGATATAGCAGCGTTATCAATGAATCTTAGTCAAATGAAAATAGCCCAACAAGCCAGTATTTCAGTAATGAAGATGGCAATGGATACAGTAGAAGTACAACCCGTAGATTTGACTCAAATGCTAGAGGTAAATACGAAGATGATGGAGCAATCAATTACTCCTCATCTAGGTAAGACTATAGATATTAGATTATAAGGACAGATTTTCTGTTCTTTTTTTATAAGCAAATAGGATATAATTGGATTCAAAAAAACATGTATCTACATTCAGCTATATGATACAATTAGAAAGAAGTAAATGAATTGAAGATGAATTTCAGAAGTTGAATGGAGGAACATACTTGACTAATCTTAATACAACAGTAAAAGAAAATATAATAGAAGAAGCATATCTAACAGACCATGAAGATTTTGTCAAAGTTAATAATTTATATTATGGTGGACTTCAAAAGTGGCTATATATGGAGAAGCTGAGAACTAAATTCTGGGCAGATAGGTCTTGTGGTGTAACTGCTGCTGGAAATGCTTTGATCCATATGGCTATGTATAGGAAGGGGTTAGAGGATATATATAGATATCCGGGTCTTTCAAGAGTTGAATTCACTAGATTTATTGATGAAATTTATAGATATGTTAAACCTAATATATTTGGTATACCTAGTTTAGGAAAATTAAATAAAAGATTGAAATCATTTGCTAAATCTAAGGGGGTTATCCTAGATGCCAAAAGTCTATCTATGCCTAAGGATGTAGATACTGCCATAAATTTTATTAAAGAAGGATTGATGATAGATTCACCAGTACTAATGCTTACTTGGAATAGCAAAATCAAAAACCTCAGATATCATTGGGTGACTATTACGGGCTATGTTAAAGATTTAGAAGGTATTAATTATATAATTACGTCCAATTGGGGACAAAAAGAGATGTTTTCCTTAGATAATTGGATAAAAGAAAAGAATTTATATAGGGGATTAATTTATTTCTACCAACCTATATAGGTATTAAGTTTCAAATCTTATAAAATGAGAGAATTTATTGAATTCTATGATATAATTTACTTGAGGTGATTTTCATGGCATATGAAATGTGTAAGAGATGTGGGAAATTCTTTGATAGAAATGGAAGATCATATTGTGAGGATTGTTTTAAAAAAACAGAGAGAGAGCATGATCTAATCATAGAGCATATAAGGAAGCATCCTGATGCCACTATTTTAGATATTATCACCGCAACAGGAGTAACACTGAAAAGTATTAATTGTTTAGTGGAAGATGGATATGTTTCTTATATAGATAATAAAATTAAGAAACTAGATAAAGAAGAAATTTCTAGGGCGATAGATAAAATAATAGATACAAAAAGTAAGTTTCATATAAGAAGAAGCTTATAGTAATGCATTTAGGAAAGTTGGGTAAACCAGAAGAAATAGAGAAACTGGCAGTATGTTCAAGGTTTGTATATGGAGCTGTATTTGTTATATATAGCGGATGGTTAATTAAATAGGTTAAAATATAAGGATAGTTTTGAAAATTAATTCATTACTGTCCTTTTTTATTAATTCATAAAGTTATAAATATAAAATAATCTTGCAAGTCAATAATATTAGTTATACAATATATATAACAAATATTATTAATGGAGGGAATTCCATGAACAAAATAAATAGAATTACTTTATTTCTTATGATAATTCTTATTTTAACTTCTGTTACAGGTTGTACGAAGAATAATGATAATGATGAAATAGAAACGGAATTTATAGAGGAAGAATATAACTTAGAGGTTGCAGAAGGAAATATATATGGAACCTTAACTTTACCTAAGGAAGGAAATAATTTTCCAGTAGCTATAATAATAGCTGGGTCTGGACCAACAGATAGAGACGGTAACAATCCATTAGCTGGAAAAAATAATAGTTTAAAGATGATTTCAGAGTCTTTAGCGAAAGAAGGAATAGCTTCTATTAGATATGATAAGCGAGGAATTGGAGAAAGTAAGCCTTTAGTTAAAAAGGAAGAAGATTTAATCTTTGAAGATTATATAGATGATGTTGTAAGATGGGTGAATAAATTAAGAGAAGATAAAAGGTTTAGTAAAGTCATAATTATAGGTCATAGCGAAGGTGCATTAATTGGTGCTACAGCATCTTATAAGTCTAATGTTGAAGGATTCATTTCAGTGTCTGGTATGGGGTATTCTACTTATGATACATTGAAAAGACAATTAAAAAATCAGTCAGGAGATATATATGAGAAGAGTCTTCCGTTGTTAGATACATTAAAAGAAGGAAATTTAATATTTAATCCTCCGCAAGAATTATATTCCTTATTTAGACCTAGTGTTCAACCATATATGATTTCTTGGTTTAAATACGACCCTGTGGCAGAAATTGCAAATGTGAAGGTACCTATATTAATTCTTCAAGGAGATAATGATATTCAAGTTGAAGTAACAGATGCAGAGATTCTACATGAAGGAAATCCTGATAGTAAGTTAGTTATAATTAAAGGAATGAATCATGTATTAAAGGATGCACCTACAGATAAAGAAGGGAATATGGCTACTTATAGTAAGCCTGATTTACCATTAAACCAAGAATTTATAACTGAGATAATAACTTTTGTTAAGGGCATATAAAGGATAAAGAGCAGGAAATATATCTTAATTATAATAGGACTAGTAAAGCTAGTTCTATTATTTTGAAAAATTCTCATATTATGAAAGTTATATTTGAATTTGTTCCCTTACTAACATATAATCAAAGATATAGCTGTTTAATATTACAGATTGCAAATATCAAAGCTAATAAAATTATAAATAATGGGGGGATGGATATGGACAAAGGATTTTTCACCAAGAATAGAAAACAACTAGAAGAAAGGTTAAATAATGATAGTATTTTATTATTATTTGCAGGGACAGCACCATATAAATCTGCTGATGAACTCTATCAGTTTATACCAAATAGAAATTTTTATTATTTAACGGGTATTAATCAAAGTAAAATAATTCTTTTAGTGAGCAAAATTGATGGAAAGATTTCAGAGAAATTATTTATAGAAAGACCCGATCCAATTATGGAGAAGTGGGTAGGGGCTACGATTACTTCTGAAGAGGCAATAGAATTATCGGGAATAGATAACATTGAATACTTAGATAATTTTGAGGGAGCCATAGGATCTATCTTAAGTAGAAATAGAATAGAAAAAATATACTTGGATTTGGAAAGACAAGAAATTAATACATCAATGACAGAGGCCCAAAACTTTGCTAAGATAATTAATGAAAAATATCCATATATACAAATTAAAAATATTTATTATGATATTGCAGAGCTAAGAATGATAAAATCAGATGAAGAGATTGAGTTAATTAAAAAGGCAATAGAAGTAACTAATGAAGGAATTATGAATATGCTTGACAATATTAAACCAGGAATGATGGAATATGAAATTGAAGCGTATTTTGACTTTACTTTGAAGAAAAATGGAATAACCAATAGAGCCTTTGAAACAATCGCTGCAAGAGGTAAAAATGCCACCATACTTCACTACTCCCAGAACAACTGTAAAGCAGAAGATGGGGATTTGATATTATTTGATCTGGGAGCACAATATAGATATTATAATGCAGATATAAGCCGTACATTCCCTATCAATGGTAAATTTACTGAAAGACAAAAACAAATTTATAATATTGTTTTAAAGGCACAAAAAGCTGTTGAAGAAGCCGCAAGACCAGGGCTTCCCTATAAAGAATTAAATGAAATTGCTAAAAAGGTATTAGCAGAAGGATGTAAAGAATTAGGACTAATAAATGAGGATAAAGAAATTTCAAAATACTATTTTCATGGAGTGTCACACTATTTAGGAGCAGATACACATGATGTAGGGATATATAATATTGATTTAAAACCAGGCATGGTTATAACTAATGAACCAGGTCTTTATATTGAAGAAGAGGAAATAGGAATAAGAATAGAGGATGATTTGTTAATCACGGAAAATGGATGTGAGAATTTATCTAAAAACATCATAAAAACTGTGGAAGAAATAGAAGCAACTATGAATAAATAATCTAGATATTATGGAGGGGTAAAAATGACTAATAAATCAGAAGGAAAAAAGCTACAAGAAAAATTAACTCACAAATGGAAAAATGTATGGGAAACATTAGATAGTAGTGAAAAAGAGAAAATCTTCGATATAAATGAAGAATATAAGGATTTCTTGGACAAAGGAAAAACAGAGAGAGAAGCAGCAATGGAAATAATAAAAGTAGCTAGAGAAAATGGCTATATATCAATAGATGAAATAAGAGAAAAGGGCATAAGGCCTACTCATGGAATGAAAATTTATGCAAATAACAAAGATAAATCAGTTGTATTATTTGTATTAGGAAAAGAAAAACTTGAAAAAGGAATGAATATAATTGGATCACATTTAGATGCTCCAAGAATAGATTTGAAACAATTTCCCCTTTATGAGGATTCAGATTTTGCACTATTAAAAACTCATTATTATGGTGGAATAAAAAAATATCAATGGGTAACATTGCCACTAGCTTTACATGGAGTTGTAGTAAAATCAAATGGAGAAAAAGTTAATATTGTTATAGGTGAAGATGAAAATGACCCAGTATTTTTCATAACTGATTTACTTCCACATCTAGCTAAAGATCAAATGGCAAAGAAAATGGATGAAGGAATCACGGGAGAAGGATTAAATATTTTAATAGGTAGTATTCCTTATAAAGATGGAGAGATAAGTGAAAAAGTTAAATTAAATGTATTAAACATACTCAACGAAAAATATGGAATCATAGAAGAAGACTTTACTACTGCAGAATTTGAAATAGTCCCTGCAGGAAAATCCAGAGATGTAGGCATAGACAGAAGTATGGTTGGGGGCTATGGACAAGATGATAGGGCTTGTGCATTTACTTCTCTAAGAGCAATATTAGATATAGGCACTCCAAATAAAACAGCTGTTGCTCTATTTGTAGATAAAGAAGAAATAGGCAGTGTAGGAAATACAAGCATGGAATCAAAATTCTTTGAAAATACAGTCTCAGAATTAATAGATATTACAGAAGAAAAATATTCAGAGCTTATAGTAAAAAGAGCATTAGCAAATTCTTGTGTACTTTCAGCTGATACATTGGCTGGATTTGATCCTAACTATCCTGAGGTTTTAGATAGAAAGAATTCGCCTTTTATAGGGAATGGAATAACTTTAGTAAAATATACTGGTGTTAGAGGAAAAGGCGGAAGTAATGATGCTAATTCCGAATATCTAGGTAAAATCAGAAAGATATTCAATGATAATAATGTAGTATGGCAAATGGGAGAATTAGGAAAGGTTGATCAAGGTGGTGGAGGAACCATCGCTTATATACTTGCAAATTATGGAATGGAGGTAGTAGACTGTGGAGTACCGTTACTAAGTGTCCATGCTCCATATGAAATTGCAAGTAAAGCAGATATATATATGACCTATAAAGGATATAATGTTTTTTATAAAAATTAAATAAGATAAAATAGAAAAATACATATCCACTGGTTGTCCAGTGGATATGTGTTTTTTTATTCTTCATTTACCCAAGCATCAAATTTTTCCATAGTTAATTTATAGGTTTCCTTTGATATCTCTGGAAGTTCACCTAGTATTTTTTCTGCTTCTTTAAAGCCTTGTTCAATAGCAGATTTAAGAGTTTCCGCTTTGGATTTGTCTCCACCTGAGATAGCGATTGCAAAATCTACTAATCTTTGGCTTACAGCTTCTGCTCCAAGTGGACCATCAGGTCCTATTAGTGCTTGTGCTTCCATTCTTGCAGTTTCATCTACTTCTACAATTTCATTTTCACCTAGCAGTTCCAAAGTCTTTCCTTGGCGTTTAAGCATTTCCTGTACTAATCTTATTAGATGAGCATGAGCTTGCTGGCTGTCTCTTTTTAATTTAGCTACTGTATTTTTGTCATAAACATGAGATGTCTCTTTGTTTTCTGTCTTTTCATAAACTGCTGCAGGAGTTTCTTTTACTTCTGATTTTATTGTAGTCTTTTTTTCAGACTCCACTTTTTCAAGTTGAACTATAGGTTGAGTTGGTTGTATATTTTCAACTTTCATCATTATCACCTCTATTATATTTATCGACATATGGTGGAAAAAATTAACTATTTATTTGTATGTCATTTACTTGTATTTTTATAAAAATAAAACCTCTCTTTTCTTATATTTCTTAATCTGATAAGAAAGTCCTATTTTATAATAAAGCCTATTATATATCTATATAGCTAAAAGATAAATATGGAAAAAAATGGAATACTTTGTGAAAAAATGTTACAATGTTTTGGGATATAAGATAATTTTATGTATCCCATATTAGTATAATAAAAGTTAGACAAGGAGATGGGAGAATGCAGAAAGAGGAGAAGCAAAAAAAAGGTATTATCAACTTTAACACTTTGAAAACAAGAATGCTTTTATCAAACGTACTAATTTTATTAGTCGTATCTTTATCTATGGCATTTATATCTTATATACTTTTTAGCAAAAGTATAAGCAATCATATGGATCAGATTTTAACCAATAGAGCTCATGATTCCGCAAGATTAATAGATGAAAAGATAGATAAGTTTTTAGTTGCTATAGAAGGTGTAGCTAGTCATGCAAGAATATCTAATCCAGAAATAAGTTGGGAAGAAAAGTTTCAAGCATTAAAGGAAGAAAAGGAACGAATGAAATACGAAGAATTATATATAGCAGATTTAAATGGTAATATAAAATTAGAGAATGGTGAAACTCTAAATATATCAGATAGAGAACATTTTAAAATTGCTAAGACTGGAAAAAGTACTATGTTAGAAGCTACTGAAAGTAGGATAACAGGATCAGATGTATTACCTATTTCTACACCAATTAAATATAATGGCAGAATAGTTGGAGTATTAATAGGTGCTAAACCTGCAGAAGAAATCTATAGTATTATTGATGGAATAAGTTTTGGAGAAACAGGTGATGCTTTTTTAATTAACCAGAAAGGAGAACTAATATCCTATCATATTAAAGAAGTTGTTGAATCAGGAGATATTACAATAGAAAAAATGAAAGATGTCCCAGAACTTAAAGGACTAACAGAAGTTTTTCAAATGATGGTAAATGGAGAATCATCCGTAGATGAATATTATTATGATGGTAGAATGAGATACGCTAGCTATACACCATTAGGATATAATGGATGGTCCGTAGCTGTGGCTATAGATGTAAAAGAAATGGCAAAGGATATAGAGCAATTAAGGTTTTATATGACTGGTATTACAGCTTTGGCCCTAATCTGTGGAGCATTATATTCAATATTTTCAAGTAATGCTATTGTTAATCCTATAAGGAAAATTACTGAACATATGAAAGAAGTAGCAGAATTAAATATCAAAAAAGATGTAAATATTAAAATCTTAAATAGAAAAGATGAAATAGGAGAAATGGGACGTGCAAATAATACCGTAATTGAAAATCTAAGAAATTTTGCGACCCAAATTAATGAATCTGCCGAGCAAGTTGCTTCTTCTTCAGAAGAATTAACTGCAATATCTGAGGAATCAACATCTGCCGCTGCGAATATGGCTGAAAGTTCCGGTGAAATTGTTCAGAGCTCTGAAAACCAATTAAATGAGATTTTAAGTGTTACATCATATATGGAAGAAATAGCTGCTCAAATCCAAGAGATAAGCAACAATGCTAATTCAATATATAATTTGGGTAACGAGGTATCAGAAAAGACTAATATTGGGAAAACAAAAATGGTAGAAACTGATGTACAGATGAATAATATTGTAAGAAGCTCAGAAGAAGTAAAAGAATCCTTAGAAGAAGTAGATAACAGTTCTCATGAAATGGATGAAATAATCAATGTTATTAGATCTATTGCAGAACAAACAAATTTACTGGCTTTAAATGCTGCAATAGAAGCGGCAAGGGCGGGAGAGGCAGGAAGAGGATTCTCTGTAGTAGCTGATGAGATTAGAAAACTAGCAGAAGAGACAGGAATATCTACAGGGAAAATAGACAATATAATAGAAAAAAATCATGCACTAATAAGTAAAGCCAATTATAATATGGAATTAAGTAATTCTGAAGTTAAAAAAGGTATGAATACTGTAAGTGAAGCTATTCAATATTTTAACCAGATATCAGAAGCCATAGATAAGGTAGTGGTACAAGTAGGAAATATAACTAAGGCTATAAATCAGGTAGCAGAAGGAACTGAGAATGCAGTAAATTCAGCTGTATCTATTGAAGGAATGACTAAAGGTATATATGATAGTATTCAAAATATATCTGCTGCAACACAAGAGCAAACAGCTTCTATGGAAGAAATTGCTTCATCCTCTGAAAGTTTATCTCAATTAGCTATGGAGTTAAGAGATTTAGTATCTAAATTTGAAATGTAATTAATAAAAGGACAGAATTTTGATCTGTCCTTATTTCTCTAATTATCCATTGATTTTAAAGTTGCATTTATTTCTCCACCCATAATAATTATTATACTGCTTATGTAAAGCCATATTAATAGAACTATTATGCCACCTAGACTGCCATAAGTTTTTCCATAGTTGCCAAAATTATTTACATAATAGGAAAATATAGTAGATGTAATTATCCATCCAAGAGATGCAAAAATAGCTCCAGGCATTGCATGTTTGAAATTTATTTTTTTACCATTTCTGATAGATGGAATATATCTATATAATAAAGCAAATATAAGAACCATAAAGGATAGAGATATAATTACTCTAAAATATTGCCAAAATATAATGAATTTTTGTGTAATGCCTAAAAAGTCAAATAATTTATTTCCTAAAACTTCACCAAAGACCAAAGTAAGAAGTACTATAACCAAGAGTACCAATAATGCAATAGTAAATAATACAGCCAATCCCCGAAGTTCAAGATAAGATCTAGTTTCTTCAACATCATATGCCTTGTTTAGAACCCTAATAAGTGCCATTATGCCTTTAGAGGCAGCCCATATACCAGTTATGGCACTTAAGGAAAGTAAGGTTTGATTACTGGTATTTATAGTTTCAATTACCAAAGTAGCAATTAATCTTTGGGTGTCTAGAGGTAATAATACTATTATGCTATGTAATACATCTTCTCTAGCAATAGGTGTATAGCTTAATATGTTCAGAAAAAATATAAGAAATGGGAAAATAGATAGTACTAAGAAATAGGATAGTTGTGCACCTATGGCTGTTACACTATCATCTTTCATTCTAAATAAAAACTCTTTTAAGAATTTTGCATATTTATTATTATATCTGTCTAGCCAATTTAGCAAAAGACACACCTCCCACTTTCAATATATTACTATTTTACCATATAATTACATATTTGAACAATGAGTCATGGAAGAATTCCATGACTCATTCTAATAAATCCTTTAAAGCTGCATCAAATAACTTCTGAAGATTTTCTTTATTTGTTGTATAGTAATATCTATTATTTATAATACTAGGTTCAAAATTTAGTATTTCTAAATCTAGCAATAAATTTAGGTGATAGGAGAGTGTAGCAGTAGTTAGATTAAAATAGTCTGCCAGTTCCTTATTATACCATGGTTTTTTGGATGTCATTTTTAAAATTTCAATTCTTTTTTCATCAGACAATGCTTTAAATAATGCTTTATAGGTATCCAATGCTTTTCTGTTTTCAAATCGATGTTCAATAGTCTGACCACAATACATAACTAATGTATCTTCAAATGTAAAATAAAGAAGTCCCACATCAATAAAAAAACTCATATAGATAATGATATTATTGTGAAGAGCCATAGCTTTAGAATAGTCACCCATACCTATAGTATTTATAAAATAGACAGGGTCTTTTTGAAATAATTCATTATGAAAAACAAGTCTTTCTTTCATATAGCTATAAATGTTTTCTTCAAAAGGTTTATAGAATTGATCATAAAAAATAGTGAGTACATCTATTGACCTATCTCGGTATTGTTTTGGATGATTTTTAAAATGTAGAAAAGAAGAGGCTATTTCGTCAGAAAAATTCTCGGTTAAGGCAAGTTTTAAATTCTCATCATCATCTAATGAAGTATCCAATTCATAAAATTTGTAGGCAATCTTGACCATAGTAAATAAATCTAATGATTTCAATGACTCTATTAGGGCGAGAGGTTCTTTTATATTTTCCATTAGAATCAGATGAAAACAAACGTCTAATAATCTATAGGTATCATTTGTCACAAATATTATATCGCTGCGTAAAAAAGGTGATATATTATTATCTACATATTTTAGCCATTCTTTTACCTTTTCATTGGGTGAAAAATCCATAATATCTTTTGCAACGTCTTTTTCTAACTCTGGAGTATTCCAGTGGACTTGGCGTGTTTTATTATTGCTATATTTTAAAATTGATGTAATGAATTCTACTGCTTTATTATATTGAATTTTACATGCAATACTATTCTCCATTTCTCATCCTCCTAAGTAGTGTTAAGTAAATGATACATTATACAGAAAATTTATTCAATACCTATAATAAACTATGTTAGAAAATATTCTAATGTAATGTTAGATAATAATTGACTTATGTTAGAAAATATTCTATACTAAAGTTGATAAAATTAATATACTTAATAATAAAAAGGAGGATTCACAGATGAGAAACAAGAAGTTTTTAGCATTATCAATGGCGATTTTGTTAATTTTACTTGCTGTAGCAGGCTGTGGAAAAAAAGACGATGCAGTTGTTGACAAACCAACAGATACTGCTGGTGGAGAAAATGATGAAGTAGCAGCAATTGACAGTGAACAATATCTAAACCTAATATTAAGTGCAGAACCAAGCACTTTAGATGCATCTAAAGGTTCAGATAGTTATTCAAATGGAATACTTAATAATGTTCTAGAACCACTTACTAGATTAGAAGAAGATGAAAACCAAGCTAATTTTTTAGCACCAGCAGGTGCTGAAAATTGGGAACATAATGAAGATGGGACTGTTTGGACATTTAAGATAAGAGATTCAGTATGGTCAGACGGGGTTAAGGTAAGAGCACAAGACTATGAATATGGTATAAAAAGATCAGTAGCAAAAGAAACAGCTGCTCCATATGCATATTTATTAACACCTATCAAAAATGCAGAAAAAGTTAATAGTGGAGAACTTTCAGTAGAGGAACTTGGAGTTAAATCATTAGATGACAACACTCTTGAAATTACCCTAGAGTCTCCAACGCCATATTTTCTATCTTTAACTTATCAGAGAGTTATGTTACCTCAGAGAGAGGATATAGTTGAACAATATGGCGATAAATATGGTTCAGAACTTGATACTTTAGTATATAATGGACCTTTTACTTTAACTAGTTGGGTTCACAATAGTGAATTAATTTTAACTAAAAATGAAAATTATTGGGGAAAAGATGAGGTTAAATTACAAAATATAAATCTTAAGATTATTCAAGATGAAAATGCAGTTTATAATTCCTTATCTAACGGTTCTGTTGACCTAGCAACAGCTAATAAACCAGAATGGAAAGAAAAGTTTATGAAGGATGAGAACTTAACTCATCTTGAAGTAGTTAATCCAAATACTTTCTTTATGTTTTTCAATACTCAAGATAAGGTATTTAAAAATGCTAACATAAGAAAAGCATTTTCAGCAGCTATAAATAGAGAAGAATTAGCTAATGTTATTTTCCATGGAGTACATGCTCCAGCATATGGTTGGGTTCCACCAAATATAAATATAGGTGATGATGAATATAGAACTGTAGCAGAATCACCAGTTAAAAAATTAGCTGATGAAAATCCAGATCCAAAGGCACTATTAATTAAGGGTCTGGAAGAATTAGGAATGGACCCAGATCCATCTAAACTAACAGTAAAGATATCTTTAGGAGCAACAGATCAATGGTTTAGGACTTTTGGGGAATATTTACAACAAATGTATATTAAAAATCTAGGTGTTAACTTTGAAGTTGAGCAAATGGAATGGCCAGTATTCAATAGTAATGTAGAAGAAGGAGATTTCCAAATAGGTTATATGGCATGGGGTGCAGAGTTTAATGATCCAATTGCTATGTTATCTTTATTAAAGTCTGATTCAGCAGCCATAGGGACTGGTTGGGTAAATCCTAGATATGATGAACTTATAGAATTATCAGCTAAGGAAATGGATCCAGTTAAACGTCTAGAATATTTTAAGGAAGCAGAAAAAATACTATTATATGACGAAGCAGCATTAGCTCCAGTAGTATATCAAAGATTAAATGTATTCCAATATAAATATGTTAATAATCTAGGCGTTACTCCATTCGGTACTCAAGGATATAAATACGGTTTTACACAAGGCAGATAGTTAAAAACATTCATAGCAGTTTGTGGGTTGTGCCTACAAACTGCTAGTTTGTAAATAGGACAAGGAGGAAGATTATGAGTAGATATATTTTAAAGAGAATTGGCTATATGCTACTTACTTTATGGATTGTTATAACTCTTACTTTTTTCCTAATGCATAGTATACCAGGAGATCCACTAGCACATATGGCAAAAAAATTACCTGAACAAATTAGGATAAACTTTTATAAAAAATATGGACTAGATGAGCCTGTTATAGTACAGTATGGAAAATTTATGAAAAATTTAATCACTAAGGGTGATTTAGGAGAGTCTTTAAGATATCCAGGAAGATCAGTTACTGAAACCATATTAAAAAATGCAAAGGTATCTGGTAGATTAGGTGCTCAAGCAATAGCACTAGGTATTACCATAGGCATCACTTTGGGGATAATTGCAGCATTAAATAGAAACAAGTGGCCAGATTATCTAGTTATGTTTATAGCGATCTTAGGTATTACAGTTCCAGTATTTATTATCGCTGCACTTTTACAATATACATTATCAGTAAAGTTTGAATTGTTACCAACTACTGGTTGGGGGAAATTCAAACATACAATCATTCCTACAATAGCTATGTGTTTTGGTTCTATAGCTACCTATGGAAGATATATGCGTTCTAATGTATTAGAGGTTATAAATCAAGATTATATTCTTACTGCTCAGGCTAAAGGTGTTAGCCCATTTAATGTCGTAAGAAAACATGTACTTAGAAATGCAATACTTCCTGCTATTACTATACTTGGGCCTCAAATAGCTGGAATATTTACAGGTTCTTTTGTTATTGAAAGAATATTTGGTATTCCAGGTCTAGGATCATATTATATTACTTCCATTAATGATAGAGATTATACTATGATCATCGGAACCACAGTTTTCTATGCAGCATTATTTGTAATATCTCAATTGGTGGTAGATTTACTTTATGGTGTTGTAGATCCTAGAATTAGGGTTTCAAAAAATAGCAAGTAGGAGGGGTGGCAATGGAAAATATTTCAAAAGATAAATTTAGAAAGATTGGTATTGATTCATCTTCTGGGGAAGCCATGGCACGTCCTAGAGTTGGCTATTGGCAAGATGCTTGGAGACGATTAAGAAGCAACAAAGTTGCAATGTTAGCCATTATAATACTTTTCACTATAGGTATAATGACTGTAATAGGACCATATATAAATGGATATAAATATGAAGAGATAGATTCTACTAAGATGAATATGAAGCCAAATGGAGAGCATTGGTTTGGTACAGATGAACTTGGGCGTGATGTTTTTTCAAGGGTATGGCAAGCAGGTAGGACGTCTATGATTATAGGTATTTTTGGTGCAATTATTTCTACTGTAGTAGGAAGTATCTATGGTGCTGTTGCAGCATATTTTGGTGGTAGAGTAGATAACATTATGATGAGGATTGTTGAAATTCTAACATCTATTCCATATTTGATAGTTGTTATCCTAATATCTATAATTGCGGAATCAAGAGATATATGGACTTTGCTTTTGACTTTGACTTTAACTGGCTGGTGTGGAATGGCCAGACTTGTTAGGGGACAGATGTTACAAATAAAACAACAGGAATATATTATGGCGGCTGAAGCATTGGGAGTTAAACCTTGGAAGATTATCACAAAGCATTTGATACCCAATTCTCTTGGTATAGTTATTGTTGCTATTACTTTTGATATTCCAGGATATATATTTGCTGAATCCTTTTTATCATATATTGGACTTGGACCTCAACCGCCAGCTACTTCTTGGGGGGCTTTAGCATCAGCTGCTCAACAAAACTTTATTTTTTATCCTCATCAATTGTTTTTCCCAGCACTTATGATTGCTTTAACCATGTTGTCATTTACATTGCTAGGTGATGGACTTAGAGATGCTTTAGATCCTAAACTAAGACAATAAGGAGGGAAAAAGATGGACAAGATATTAGAAGTTAAAGATTTAAATATATCATTTCATACCTATGCAGGTGAAGTAAAGGCTGTTAGAGGAATTAGTTTTGATTTAAATAAAGGAGAAACCTTAGCCCTTGTTGGAGAATCAGGTTGTGGTAAGACAGTTACAGCGAAGGCTATTCTAAGACTATTAAAGACACCACCAGCAGAAATAAAGAAAGGTTCACAGATTTTATTTGATGGTGAAGATGTTGTACAAATGAATAAAAAAAGACTGCTTTCTTATAGGGGAGAAGATGTAGCCATGATTTTTCAAGATCCTATGACATCTTTAAATCCTACTATGACTGTAGGTAAACAAATAATGGAAAGTTTACAAATTCACAAGAAAATGAGTAAAAAAGAGGCAGAGCAGGAAGCTATTAAACTTCTTAAACTGGTTAATATTCCAAATGCAGAAGAAAGAGTAAAGCAATATCCCCATGAGTTATCAGGTGGAATGAGACAAAGAATTATGATTGCAATTGCATTATCCTGTAATCCAAAGGTTCTTATTGCAGATGAGCCAACGACTGCTCTTGATGTTACTATTCAGGCACAGATTATAGATTTATTAAGAGAATTAAAAGAAAAATTTGATACATCAATTATCCTTGTAACTCATGACCTTGGAGTTGTTGCAAACTTTGCAGATAGAATTCAAGTTATGTATGCGGGAAGTATTGTAGAGACCGGAACCAAAGAAGAAATCTTCTATAACAGTCAGCATCCATATACTTGGGCATTACTCAATTCTGTACCAAGTATAGATAAAAAGAGTAAAGAGGAACTTTATTCATTAGGAGGAACACCTCCGGATTTAATACTTCCATTAGAAGGCTGTCCATTCACTTCCAGATGTGAGCATGCTATGGAAATATGTAAGGAAAGAAAACCAGTAGATACATGTCTATCAGATACCCATAGGGTAAGCTGTTGGTTGCAACATCCAGATGCTCCTAAGGTAGAAAGACCTGTGAGTTTTGGAGGTGGGAGAAATGAGTAAGGAAAATTTATTAGAAATAGTAAATTTGAAAAAGTATTTTCAGGTGGGGAAAAATGCAACTCTAAAAGCTGTAGACGATGTAACATTTAATATTAAAGAAGGTGAAACATTAGGGTTAGTAGGGGAGTCTGGATGTGGAAAGACTACCTGTGGTAGAACTATACTAGGTATTTATCCAGCTACTGGTGGGCATGTGTACTTCAATGGGCAGGATGTTCATCAAATGAATAGAGAAGAAAAGCTCAAATTCAAGAAAAATGCTCAAATTATATTTCAAGATCCCTATGCTTCATTGGATCCTAGAATGACCATAAGTGAAATCATAGGTGAAGGAATGGATGTTCATCTAAATTTGAGCAATAAGGAAAGACAAGAGAGAATTAGTGATTTACTAAGTAAGGTAGGACTAAACGCTGAGCATGGTTCTAGATTTCCCCATGAATTATCTGGAGGACAAAGGCAAAGAATTGGAATTGCCCGTGCCTTAGCCGTAGAACCACAATTTATTATGTGTGATGAACCGATATCAGCCTTAGACGTGTCTATTCAAGCTCAGATAGTAAATCTTCTTATAAAACTTCAAAGGGAAATGGGACTTACTTATTTATTTATATCCCATGACCTTTCTATGGTAAAACATATATCTGATAGAGTAGGCGTGATGTATCTAGGTTCAATGGCAGAATTAGCCAGCAACGAATTATTATATAGAAATCCTTTACATCCTTATACTAAGGCTTTAATATCTGCGATACCTATTGCTGATCCTAGTACAGAAGAAACAAGGAAAAGAATAAAATTAGAAGGTGAGGTACCATCTCCTATTAATCCACCAGATGGATGTAAGTTTGTTAAGAGATGTGCTCATGCAGAGGATATATGTCATAAGATGACCCCACAACTTAAAGAAGTAGAAAAGGATCATTTTGTAGCTTGTCATTTATATTAGAAAATTAAGGTGGGATTTTATGTTAAGTAAATCAATAATAGAAGATATATTTTTTGAAGCATTGGCTAGCGGCGGTGACTTTGCTGAGATATTTATGGAAGATAATTTATCTACAGAGATAGCCACAGTTGGTGGCAATATTGAAAGAGGTATGAGTGGTAGAGATTTTGGTATAGGAATTAGAATATTTTCAGGATTAAGATCTGTATATGCATATACCAATGATTTATCTAAAGATAATCTTATAAATATTACTAGAAGGGCAACCCAAGCCATTAAAGAAAATAAAAAGGATATCGTAGTAAACTTTGATAAAAAGGTAATACCAGTAGATCATCCCTATAGATTGTTACCATCAAAAGTAGACTTCACAAAGAAAATGGAATTTACAAAGAGAGCATATAATGCGGCAAAGACTTATGACGAGATAATATCTCAGGTTACAGTAAATTACTTAGATCAAGAGCAAAATGTACTAGTAGCAAATACTGAAGGAGTTTATGTAGAAGATAAAAGAGTAAGGACTAGAATGTTGATTCTAGTAGCTGCTGAGTATAATGGACAGATAGAGACAGGCTACATTGGACCTGGAGCATTAATGGGTACTGAGTTTTATGAAAAAATCAGCATAGAAGATTATGCAAGGGAAGCCGCTAGAAATGCCAAAACTATGGCAATGGCTGACTATTGTCCTGCTGGAAATATGCCAGTTGTCGTAGATAATGGCTTTGGCGGATTAATGTTCCATGAAGCCTGTGGTCATAGCTTAGAAGCTTCTTCTGTAGCTAAAGGTCTTTCAGTTTTTTCTAATAGAATAGGAGAAAAAATAGCTTCAGATTTAGTTACTTTAGTAGATGATGGTTCTATCATTAATTCTTGGGGTTCCCTTGGAGTAGATGATGAGGGGATGAAGACTCAAAAGAATATTTTAATTGAAAAGGGTATTCTAAAAGGATATATGATAGATAAATTAAACTCTAGAAGGATGAATATGGCTGCTACAGCATCAGGAAGGAGACAAAACTATAGATTTGCTCCAACCTCTAGAATGACTAATACTTATATAGATAATGGTACTAGTACTAAGGAGGACATAATTGGAAATACGGAAAAAGGATTATTTGCCAAATATATTTCCGCAGGTTCAGTAAATCCAGCTACAGGTGATTTTAATTTTTCGCTTTCAGAAGCCTATTTGATTGAAAATGGAAAAATAACTAAACCTGTCAAGGGAGCAACTCTAATAGGAAATGGCAATAAAATACTTCAGGATGTAGATATGGTAGGAAACAATCTTGAAATAGGACAAGGATATTGTTATGCAGGGAGTGGAGCGTTATTCATTGGTGCTGGACAACCTACCATCAGAGTTAAGACTATGACTGTTGGTGGGAGGGAGGAATAGATATGGAGAGAGATAAATTAGTAGATACATTGTTTAGAAAAGCTAAAGAATGTAATATTGAAGAGATAGAGGTCTATATCAGCAAAGGGTCGTCTATAGACTTTAGTATATATGAAGGGCAATTAGAAAAATATGTAGTAGCGGAGGAAGAGAATTTATCTCTAAGAGGGATTTATAAAGGAAGAATGGGATATTCTTATACAGAAAAGTTAAGGGAAGATAGTTTAGGTGAATTGATAAATAATTTAATTCAATATGCGGAAAATAACGATAATGAAGAGTTAGAAGAAATGTCTTCATCTATATTGGAATGTAAAAAAACTGTTCATAGAGAAAATTTATTAAATAGATACACAGAGGAAGAAAAAATTGAATATTTGTTGGATCTAGAGAAAAGAGCTTATGATTATGATAAACGAGTAAAGACTATAGATGATTGTAGTTATCAAGAAAAGATTCAAGAGGTGTATATTAGAAATACTAAGGGACTGGAAGTAGAAGACAGACATACTATTGGTATAATAAGTCTTTCAGCTGTTGCAGAAGAAGGAAATAATATGCAAACAGGATATTCGAATTATGTATTCAATGAACTTTCTAAGAAGTATAAGGATAAGCTTATTGAAGATAGTGTCGGAGATGCTATAGGGATGTTAGGTGCCAAGGCTATAAAATCTGGTAATTATAAAATTATCCTTAGAAATAATGTAGCTGCAGATATGTTTAGTTATTTTTCACCTATATTCTTAGGAAGCACAGTTCAGAAAAATCTATCTCTAATGAAAGGAAAACTAGGCTCAAAAGTAGCTGTAGATTTTTTTAACATAGTTGAAGATCCCTTAATGGAAAATGGAAAATATTTTAGAACCTTTGATGATGAGGGGACAGTTACTTATTCAAAACATATAATAGAAAATGGAATATTGAAGACTTTTCTTCATAACAATAAAACTGCTGAAAAAGATGGTGCAAAATCCACTGGAAATGGTTTTAGGACTTCGCATAGATCATCTATTGGAGTAATGTCTACAAATATGTATATTGAAGAAGGAGATAAATCTTTAGAGGATATGGTAAAGAGCATGGAGAATGGTGTTATTATTACTGATATCCATGGATTACATGCAGGAATCAATCCGACATCAGGAGATTTTTCTCTATCGTCAAATGGATTACTTGTAGAAAATGGGAAGGTAATTAGACCATTGGCGCAAATAACTATGGCAGGTAATTTATATACTATGCTAAAAGATATAAAATATATAGGAAATGATACTAAATTTTCTCATCCTAGTTCAAGCTACTTTGGATCCCCCTCCATTTATATTGGTAGCTTAACTATATCAGGAAAATAAAAACTGGTCAGATGACCAGTTTTTATTTTAAATATTTATTAAACCAATTAGTTATCTCTTCTAATCTTCTAATCCTATGTTTTGGTTTTCCAGATCTGCTTAATTCATGGTTTTCTCCTCTAAACATACAGAGTCTGGAATCTACGCCATGATATTTTAAGGATGTAAACATTTGAATACCCTCTGGTAGCCAACATCTATAATCTTCCTCCGAATGAATAAATAAAGTAGGTGTGACTACCTTATCTGCATATTTCATAGGAGAGTGGAACCATAGCTTTTCCACATCGGACCAGGGAGTAGCAGCATTTTGGTCTTCTACAAAATAATATCCAATATCAGTAGTACCAAACTTAGAAATCCAGTTGGATATAGATCTTTGGGATGCAGCAGCTCTAAATCTGTTTGTATGACCTATTATCCAATTGGTCATGAAACCACCATAGGAGCCACCAGTTACTCCGACTCTCTCGTTATCTATAAAAGGATATTTTTCAAGGACTAAATCTGTAAACTTCATTATATCATCATAATCTATAGTACCATATTTACCTCTTATATCTGCAAATTCATTGCCCTTACCATCACTTCCTCTTGGATTACAGAAGAATACAGCATAACCTTCATTTGCCCAGTATTGCATTTCATGATAGAATACTTCACCGTATACGGTCTTAGGTCCACCATGAATGTCTAGTATTGAAGGATATTTTTTTCCTTCTTCAAAGTCGACAGGCTTCATTATCCATCCATCTATAGTTATTCCATCTACTTCAAAACTTAAATGTTCAGGGATAGATAATTTTTTCTCCTTCATTATCCATTCATTAAATTTAGTTAATTGAGTTTCTTGCTTTCCTTCTAAGTTATATAATTCTTGAAGTTTAAGTCCTCTAAGTCCTATAAATTTTATATTTCCATCTAATATATCAAAGCCATCTACGGAACCTTTTCCTTGGATTAGCTTTTCTATATTTCCATTTTTATCTATTTTATTTATATATGAGCTATCTCCCTCAGTAGTTATGAAATATAGATAGTCACCATCTACTACCATAGATTTGGAGCCACCAAATCTACAGTCTGAGCCTACAGAGTTCCATATACTATAATCAAATTCATCAGAAGATATTCTAATGGCATTGGAGCCATCTAAATTCATTAAATAAAAATGTGGGTTTTCATTTAAACCATAGGATTTCATATCCTTCCCAGCAAATATTATTTTATCCCCGAGGAAATCAGCGTAAGAGTAACTAAAGATTTCCTCATGTGTTAACTTATCTAATTGTTTTTCTTTAATATTATATAGATGTAAATCAGATTTTAACTGCATTTTATCTGTATAAGAACTAGCAGCTATGATTATTTTAGATTTGTTCTTGTCAAGTTTAACACTTTCTACATCTGTAAATTCATCTGTAATAGGAGTAAGTTCCTTATCCTCTAGATTATAAAGATAAAGTCTATTTCTTTTTTTATTTGTAAACCCTCCACCATTAAACCAAAATGGTATTTCATCTAGTACTTCATAATCCTTATCTTCCTCCATCTTTTTTACGGCATTATCTTTTTCCTCTCCAGATAATTCTTTAAGATTTGGCCGATTAGGATCAAAGGTTGCAGTTAGAAGAAGATTATCTTCATCTAGGATTTCAAGTGAATTAACATTTAGTGGGATTTCAAATGCTTTATTAGCCTCTCCGCCATTTAAATTGATTTCATAATAAAAAGTCACTTCTTCTTTTTCTTTTCTTTCCTTATCTTTTTTACCTCTTATAGCAGGGAATAGTATAGTATTATTATCTTTCCATATGAAGGATCTTTCCTCATCTAAGGATGTTAATTTATATTCTGATTTTTTTTCTTCATTATAGATATAAATATTAGATAGATATTTATTTTCTTCAACATCTATTCTATGTAGTACAAAGGCAGTATTTTTACCATTTGGTGATAATCTAATGCTTGATAAAAACTTATATTTTGTAAAGTCATCTAGTTTTAAATTCTCCACGTACATCCCTCCATTAATTCTTTAGTGCATCTAATATTTATTATATACTATTTATATAAAGAAAGAAATGGAACACCACTGTTAAAATTGAATTGGGATAAGAAATCTTTTGAATTAATGCAACCTTTTTGAATATAAGTCGTCTAAATAGTAAAGGAGGGTTAGGGGTGGCTAGAAATGAAGAGAAAGAGCTAGTGAGAAAACTTAGAAAAGGAAATGAAGAAGCATATATAGAGCTTTTGGATATCTATGGAAATAGGCTATTAAAAACTTGCTACCTAATCCTTAAGAATGAAAAGGATGCGGAGGATATAGTTCAAGATACATTCCTTAGAGTATTTAATCAGATAGATAATTATAATGGGAATAGCTCCTTATATACTTGGATTTATAGAATAGCATTGAATTTATGTAAGGATAAGATAAAGAGTAGGAGAGAATTTGAAATTTACGAGGATATATTTGAAACCAAGGAAAAGGTGGAAGATATAGTATTTAACTCTATTGACAGGGAAATTTTGAGAAGGGAATTATTTAACTTGAATGCTCTGTATAGAGAAATTTTAATATTATTTTATTTTGAGGAATTAGCAATTAAGGAAATATCAGAAATTCTAGAGGAAAAGGAAGGAACGATAAAGAGTAGATTGAGTCGTGGAAGAGTAATATTGAAGAATGCCATTGAGAGAGGAGGAGAGTTATATGAATAAAGATAGGTTAGGTAATGAATTGAATATTATTATGGAATGTGAAGCGAAGGACATAGAACTTTCTCAGGGCTTAAGAGACAGGATACTAAGGAATAGAAAGAAAACTATTGGTGAGAAAATAAGGGATTTCTTAAATAAGGAGATAGAAATACCTTTAGTGCCTATGGTAGCATCTTTTATTATATTTTTCATAATAGTGGGAGTACCTAAGGATATAATGGTTAAGAGCGAAAACATTATAGATTTAGGTTCAACTCAGATTATAGTTAGAGAAGAAAGGAGAGTGAGTAGTCGTGAAAATTAGAATAAAGGTAAAGTTAATAATATTGATAGTAGTATTAATTTTAGCAGTAGTACCCTTTGTCAATCTGACATTAGCTGAGATTTTTAATAAATCTAAGCCAGAAGTAGCAGAGAAACTCTATGACTACTATTTAAAATACCCTGTTTCTTTTCAAAAAGATGAGGTACTATATAAAAGGGCTGAGACTATAATTAGTGGATTAAGTAGATATAGAATAATGATGGGAATGAAGATGGGAGAACGAAACTTAGATTATAGTACTATAGATAAAGCTATAGACAGCTATAAAAAAATAATACAGGATTATCCTAAGAGTAAGAGATACACTTTGGCTTACAAGGGTATATTAGATTTATATATATATAATGGTGATGCAAATAATTTAGAGAATTGGATAAAATGGGGAAAATACTCAGAGAAAGATGAAATAAGAGGTATATCTATGCTTTATGAAGGGTATGTACATTTTTCCAATAGGGAATATACTGAGGCAGAGGATGTGTTGGAATCTTTTGTACTAGGAAATAAGGATATAGATTATATGTATTATTTTTTAAAAGGGCATATAGAATTTGCTAGGGAGGATTTTCAGAAGGCAGATGCGTACTATGGAAAAGCCAGTGAAATTGGGTGGAGATTCGATAGTACTTTATTTGGCAATTTAGTTCCAAGTTATAGAAAGTTATGGTTAGAAGAGTTAGATTATAAAAATGGAGAAAATAAAATCAAGGGGAGGGTAACTGTTGATGGAGTAGGCATTCCATTTGTGGAAGTATATCTGCAAAAAGCTAGGCAAGGCTATTCTTCCAGAGGTATAGATTTCGTTGCCATTACAGATAAGGATGGATATTATGAAACCATTGGGGTGAAGGATGGGAAATATGATTTAGGTATTGGAGTAGGTACGGGAATATTATTTGAAAAGGCATATTTAGAGAAAAATAGATTTAACTTTGAGGTATTAGATGATGTAGAGTATGATTTTCAATTTAGCTCTGCTATGAAGATTATAAAGCCCAAGGCTGAAGAGTTAGTAGATGGAAATAAATTTGAAGTAGAATGGGAAGAAGTCCAAGGGGCAGAATTTTATAGGGTTAAAGTTGTAGGGGTAGGAAATTCATCTATGTTTACTACTGTTATAATGGATGAGAAAAGGCAAGTGGATATAAGAGGAAATAAGGCAGTATTTGATATAGAGGTTCTCAAACATTCTCCCTCGGGGTACTCTATCGATGAAAATGGTGTTGTAAGTCCTGAAGCCATAATGGGATATGTATATAGTGAGATTACAGTTTATATTATGGTTGATGCTTATGATGAGAATGAAAATATGTTGAGCAGCAGTGCTCCGATGACTAATTATTATGATATGATGCCTAGCTTAAAGGTAGGAGGCAAGCAAACAGAGGGAGAAAGACTAATATCAAAAGTACAGTATAAAGAAGCCATAAGTCATTATGAAAATTTGCTGCTAGATGATGAAGAAAATATAGAAGCATTATCATATTTGGCTAAACTATATATATATGGTTGGGGTAAGGGAACTTCAGATGCTGAAAAGGCTATAAATTATGGAATACAGGTATATGAGTTAACAGGTAAAGCAGATGTACTCCTTAGGGTATTAGGAGCCACAACTCCAAGTCAATATAGAGAAAATATTGAATTAGGGAAAAAAGTTTTTAATATAATACCTGAAGAATATAGAGATAGCTACTATTATTGGTATAGAGGAGATTATTATAGATCTATAGGTGGATTTGAAAAAGCTAGGGAATATTTACTTCTTGCAGATAATGTAAGAGATTCAGATATTATATATATAGATTTATACTATGGTGAATATGAAAGGGCAATAGAATTTTTAAAAGATGAAAATACTAAATTATATTTCATGAGTAAGGGAAAACTGATGGATGGTATAGAGCTGTTAATGGATTTAGATGAAAATGATAAAGAGCTTATATTGTTTAAAGAATTCCTAGATAGGTATTTAAAAAGGGAATTGGACTATGAGGAAAGAAAAGATGATTTCTACAGGGTTTATAATAATATAAAAAATCCTGACATTAGAATTATTTTAAATGAAATAAAAGCAGATAATTATTGGGACTAAATTGTCCCAATGTTTTTTGAGTCTTTATGTCTATGTCATATATGATTAATTTTGGGTATAATTAAAGAAAATGCTTATATTGATTGGGGAGATTAATGTGACAAAACTTACTTTAGAGTATATAGTCAATAAAGTCGAAGATATGAAGGTTTTACCTGAGATTATAAATAAGATAATAGTATTAACTGATGACCCAGATTCTACAGTCCATGATATGGAGGAAGTAATATTACAAGATCAGGTTCTAACTACTAAGATTCTTCGCCTTGCTAACTCTGCTTACTATGGTTATGCAAGAAAAATTTCTACTATATCTCAAGCAACTGTTTTATTAGGGTTTCAAGCAATAAAGGGAATAGCACTTGCTTCTACTGTAAGAACATATTTAATGGATGAGTTAAGAGGATATTCTTTAGAGAAAAATGAACTATGGTCACAATCTCAAACCTGTGCCATAGTATCAAGGTTTATTGCTAAAAGCATAAAGTATTATAATCCAGAAGAAGCTTATATAGCAGGACTTTTGAGAGATATTGGAAAAACCATATTGAACCAGCATATGGAAAAAGAATATATGGAAGTATTGTTAAAGATGGAAGAAGGTAATATATCCTTCTTAGATGCCGAAAGAGAGGTTTTAGGTTTTGGGCACGCAGAAATAGGAGAAAAGATAGCTGAAAAGTGGAATCTTCCTAAGGATTTAGTAGAAGCAATTGGATATCACCATACTCCAGAATTAGCAAATATAAATCCAATTTTAGTTTCGATAGTTCATATTGCTGATGCTATTACTATGATGATGGGAGTAGGACTTGGACTTGACGGATTAGCCTATAATTTATCTCCAATTGCGATAGATAATTTAAGCTTAGATGAATTACAATTTCAGACAATTATATCTCAAGTATCTGATTTAATAAAAGATGAAGATAGTTTTTAACAATAAAAAAGCAGATAATTTATCTGCTTTTTTTAAAGGATTCTAGATTTATTACACTACACTCATGTTTTCTATTATTTCTTGATTCTAAAAAGTTTAAAACAGTCTTTCCCAAAGAAGTCAATTTGATTTCATAATTTGGATATAAATTGCATTTAATAATTCCTAGATATTGTAAGTATATATAAGATGCAAAGAAAAACTTAAGATTATTTGAGAATTTTGGTAAAATGCTCCCAATTTCATAATTTGTATTTTCACTTAGGGAAGATAGAGATAACATTAAATCCTTCTTGGATTTTTCCAATATATTTATATTTTCTATATCGCAAAGTTCAGATATAAATTCACTCTTCCAAATATGTTGAAAAAATAATGCATATTTATCTTCATCTCTTAATCTCAAATAATTAGTTCCCTTATTAGAAACAGATAATTTATTGCCGTTTATTGAAAGTAATCCTAGATTAAGAGAAAGCTTATAAAACATATGGATTATAGGGAAATCCTTTTGATTAGGTGAATCTTTATCTACATGATTAGAAAGTTCTAATATTTTATTCATTTCTAAAAGATTCTTTCTTTTTATGTATTTATTTTTTTCTGTTAAATCTAAGGGTTTATCTAATACATATAGCATAAATTTATCATAATCCATAATAAGAGATATTGCATCTTCATTTAGAAAGTCTGATACAATATTTGATAGTTCCTTGTCTATTACAAAGGGTGATTTAACTAGCTTTAACTGATTCATAAAGTCAAATCTAGTTTTACTGATATTTAATAGTTCTTTATATACCTCTTTATAATCTGAGTCTTTATTACTTAAAAATCCCAAATAATTTTTAAAAGTTGCTATATAAGAATTAAGGTCTTCTTGAGATACTATAAATCCTTCTTCTATGGCATCCTTAAAGAAATAATGAAAATCTACTTGATCAAGATCATATAAAGTTAAATCTTCATCTGCTAGATAGTATTCAAAAAAATCTATTAAATTTGCGATATATTTCTTTACTATGGATTTAGGCACTTTAAGTCCCAGATATGCTTCGAACTCGTCTAATTCGTCATATAAAACTGAAACAATATCTTCATCCATTTCCATTGCCTCAAAGATGCAATTTGTATAGATTTTATATAAGTTTATGCTATATTTCTTTAGGTACTCTTTCATAGTAAGTGTTTGGAAATTTAATCTCAAACGATTAAAATCAATAAATACTTCTTCAAGGAACATGGATTTAATAGAAGAAGGTAAATAACTAATATCCCCTACAAAAGTAAAATATCCTAGTAGATTTCCAACTCTAGCAAGAGCAAAATCTCCAATGGATATAGTATGTGCTAATTCTGGTTCCCATAATTTATAACTTTTATTTTGAAGTAAATCAACGACTTTGATAAATTCTCCATCAGTGTCAAGGACTTCAAAGAGAGATATATTTGATTTGTTACGTTCAATTAGAATATCTTTTTCTTGCTCTGTTAATACTCCTGATTTTTCTTCAAGAAATTTCTCAATAAAGGTTTTCCCATCTTTCCCCATGAAGTCGATGCTTATCCAGACATTGAATGCTAAAGTATGTTTTTGTTCACCAAAATCAGGATAAAAAAATTCAAGTTTATCTAAAATACTCTCATCCTGTATTTCCTTAGATATATATTTTAACAACTTTTTAGTTGCAGACTTATCAATTTTTTGTATTTGCTTATAAGTTAAATCTTGCATAATTCCCCCCAAAATATATTACGAATAATTCTTCATTAAAGTATATTATATACTATTATATAAGAGATTGCACAGGAAAAAATCCTCTTTTACAAAAAGAGGATTTTTTCAATTAATTCGGAATTTTAAATCAACACAATTTATTATATATCAGATAATTGTGTTCTTGCTTTATTTTGTTCCCAAGCATGAAGTAGAAGTGCAAGACCTATAACACCGTATGCAATAAATACCCTAAAGTATTCACCTATTTGGGCATTTCCCATTAGATTTTGACCAGCTAGTGGAGAAATTATAAACAGTAGATGGAATAGGAAGGTGCCTATTAGAGCTTCCCTCCAAGATGCTTTATTTACTGATGCACCACCTATTAGAAGGGATGCAACCGCAAAAAGACCTACCTGCTCATGATTGCTAAAGGTATTTAATGTACCCATATTTTGAAGATATACTATTTGTCCCCAAGCAGCTAGTACTGTTGAGATTATTATTGCAATAATTCTAGTTTTATCTACATTGATACCGGAAACACTGGATATATGCATATTTTGCCCTACAGCTCTCATTTCCTGACCTAATTTAGTTTTTAGGAAAAAGTAAAGAGCAAAAAATAATAAGGCAGTTACTATCAATGTAACAATAGGGTAAGAGGTGATGTCTTTAAAGAATAAATTATCTAGAGATTTTCTAATAATATTTAAGTCTATGGTGTTTCTAAGTCCCACACCTGTGGGCATAAGTATATTTTTATTACTAATAGGTATGACTTTACCAGCAAGTACTATAAATATTAATTGATATATCCCATTGGCGAAGAATCCTAAAATCATGGAAGTTATCATTTCTTTTCCTTTAGCTTTGTTTAGTACTTTTCCAACTAGGTAACCAAGGATTATAGCTACAGGAGTAGATACTAATATTGCAATTAAAAATCCACCTATTCCTCCTATACCATAATTCATTATAAAGATAAGACCAATTTGTCCAGCCATGGCCCCTAGAACTATACCGAAGTTCAGTCCCATTCCAGTTATAACTGGAATTATAAGTGACATTACTAATATCAGATTTCTTGATAGTCTAAAAATCATTTCATTAAAAAGAAAGTTAAGTGGCAAACCAGATAAGAAAAAGCCAACTACGCATATAGCCATGAATACTATTGGAACTATCATGCTGCATCACCTGCCTTTCTAGTTAGTGCATAGATAATAATACCATTACTGATTATTATTCTTATTATTTCAGCCATACTTCCTTCAGATAAAATATTGATTACAGGAAGTGCTACAACTAATAAACCTTGAAACAAGAAAGTACCGATTATCACATGAATTATTTTTGCTTTTTGCAGAGTTGCACCACCTATCAATATAGAAGCAGCTGCTGGAAGTGCTACATAAAGAGGTGCATTATATAATTGTAAGAAACCAAAGGACTGACTGTATACTATGATACCAATAGCAGCCAATACAGTAGATAGCATAATACCTAAAATTCTTTGCTTATCTACATTTACTCCATTTGAGGTTGCAAAGGCTTCTGAGCTTCCAGCAACTCTCATGGCAGTACCCTTTTTACTTTTTGAAAATATCCATACGACTGCTGCGAGAATTATAAATATAAGGATTAAACCTGTAGGAAACTTTATTTTACCAAGAGAAAAGGATAAAAATCTATCTAATACTCCTCCCATTGAGGATTCTAAGGAAAGTGTAACACGAAGTCCTGATCCACCCATTGCCCAAATTAAACTCTCGTTTTTAAATGGGGCAACAAGCCAAAATATACACATAAAGGACACTATTGAGTAACCAAAATAATTACCTACAGTCATTTCCTGTCCCTTTACTTTATTGAGCATTAGGCCATATAGATATCCTGCTATAGTTGCCAATGGAATTGCAATAGCCAAAGATGCGGCGAAACTGGCAAATCCAGTAAGTCCCAGCTCAATACTGACTAAGGCACCAATAAGCCCAAATATAACTCCAAGGGGAAGGTTAAAGTTAATACCGATACCTGATTGTATAGAAGGAACCATGGCTAGTACTAAAATTACATTCATACCAAATCTTGTGAATATGTCTTGCCATATCCCTGATAGTGGAATATCTAATATAGCTGCTGCAATTAATAAGACGATTAAAAATGCTGAAATTATCAATCTAGGAAATCCAATTTTTCTGTATATTTTCTTAAAGTCCATTTAACTCACCACCTTATCTATATCTTCTCCAGCCATGGCTAGACCAAAGGCCTCATCTGATGCATCTGGTGGAAGGATTGTATGAACTTTACCTTCTGCAATAATGGCTATTCTATCAGATACCTGCCTTAGCTCAGCTAATTCACTGGAAGTGATTATTATGGTCATATTGAGCTCTTGATTTAGCTTAACTAAAGTATCTAGAACCAGTTTTTTAGCTCCTATATCTATACCGCGGGTAGGCTCTGATACCAGTAAAATATCTGGATTTAGAGTAAGAGCTCTAGCTATACATACCTTTTGCTGATTTCCACCAGATAGGAATCTAGTATATTGATTAGGTCCTGTACATCTAATATCTAAATCCTTTATTATTTTTTCCGCATGAAATTTAATTGATTTGCTATCAACTATTTTAAAAGGGCCAATTTTATTGATAAACTTTTCTTGAATTTCAAGGGATGTAAATGCAATATTAAAATCAATTGGTTCATCTAATAAAAGCCCAACACCTTTTCTATCCTCAGAGAGAAAAGCCACAGCGTTATTTAGCATTTCCCTTGGATTATTTAATGGCATTTCTTTACCATCTTTCAATATACTCCCCTTAGTTGGATAGAGTCCCATGATTCCATTGGCTATACCAATTTTACCTTGTCCAGCCAATCCTCCAAGGCCTAGAATTTCACCTTTTCTTATTTGAAGGTTAACGCCTTTAACTCTTTCACCAGGCATATCTACATATAAATCTTTTAACTCTAAATATGGTGAGGTATCAGAGTCAATATCCTTTTTATCCGATATGGTAGAAGTTATTTCCCTTCCTACCATAAGTTTTGCCATTTCAATAATATTAATCTCAGAAGTCGGTATAGATTTAACTAAGGAGCCATCTCTTAAAATAGTGATAGAATCTGTGACCTGTTTGATTTCATCTAATCTGTGAGTGATGAACAAAATAGCTATGCCCATATTTGATAGATTCTGTATGACATCTAGAAATTGATCAGCTTCAGATTCTGTAAGTACAGCAGTTGGCTCATCTAGTATTAGGAGTTTTAGATTTGATTTATCTATTTCCCTAGCAATTTCAATAAACTGCATATAGCCAACGGGTAGTCCTGCTACTGGAAGGTATTCATCTACAGTCATATTTAATTTATTTAAAGCATTTTTAGCATCTTCTTTCATCTTGGTGAAATTGAGTTTTTCTAGTTTTGGTCCTAAGACTTTAGATAGTGTTGTAGGTTTAGTGTTTTCACGATTTAACTTTATATTTTCCGTAATAGTAAATCCAGGAATAAGCATGAATTCTTGATGTACCATTCCAATACCCATTTCCATAGCTTCTGTTGGAGATTTTGGGTTGCATGTTTTTCCATCAAAGAGAATTTCACCTTCAAATCCTCCGGTAGAGTGTATAACGGGCATACCAAATAATATATTCATTAGAGTTGACTTGCCTGCACCGTTTTCTCCTACCAAACCATGAATTTCACCTTCTTTAATAGTCAGAGAAACATTTTTAAGTACTTGATTTCCAGAGTAAGTCTTTGATATATTTTTCATTTGGAGTAAATCCACTTTATAACCTCCTTTACTTAAAGAGAAGGGAGTCGTCGAAACGACCCCTTATATTTAGTTTATTAGAATATTTGAGATCCTAGTACAAATAACAAGAAGTTTGGAGTATCTTCATTAAGCTCTGAGAATTTAACTTCATTATTCTTATCTCCAGTTACTTCTTTCATATACTGAACCATAGCATCTTTATCGAATTTTTCTATTTTACCTTCAGCGTATGCTTTAGCATATTCTACACCGGCTTCAATTATAGCTACGTTTGCTGGTCTATTCCAAGTACCAAATCTTCCAGTACCACCTTTTTCAGCTATCTTAGCAGAGATTTGTTCTGATAGATAATCTAAATCTCCAGCTTTGTCAGAAGGAATTTCAATACCTAAAGCACCAGGATAAGCATGATATGGGGATGGACAGCATTGTTCAGGATAGATTGCACCTGTTTCAAGAGCTTGTTTGATTAAAGGTTCCTGCATAGAGCAGTTTGTACTGAAGAATGCAGTATCTTTACCGTATTTATCTACTTGTCTTGGAACATCTTCTAATATAAATAGTTGTGCACCTGGCACACCTGCATCTGAAAGTGGATCTGGAGCGTCTACTTCAACAAACTGAATGCCTAGATCAGCAGAAGTTTCTTTGAATATATCCCTTCTAGCTGCTAACAATTCCATAGACATATGTCTTGGGAATGAGTAATGTATAAATGTCTTAGCTCCCATTTCTTTAGCTTTATGAATCACAGATTTCCCACGTTGAAGCTGGTCAAGTTCAAGTAAGATATCTCCACGAGAAGCTATTGTATCAGGATTTTCATGAGGTACACCTAAGATAAATAATATATCTGGTCTAGTTTCTCTAACTTTATCTATAGCTGGTGCAGCTCCTTCAACTGCTTGAACGAAAACTATAGCTTTTACAGCTGGATCAGCTGCCAATGAAGCAACTTGAGCAATGGTAGTTTCCTGTTCTTGAGCAAACTTGTCAGGATAAGTAATGTGTTTAATCATATCACCATATTTCGCGACCATTCTTTCACCTGCACGAAACTCTTCTTCCCCTTGAGATACAGTGCCAGTCACTATACCAATTTTATAATCGGTTTTACCTGATGTAGTTTTAGTTCCGCAGCCAGCTAAGCTAATCACTAGTATAGCCACTAGAAACAATACAAATATTTTTTTCATAGCTATTCCCCCTTAATTTTTATTATAAAAAAAGCCCAATTACTAGTTGGGCTTATATTTAGAGATACAAGAATAGAGAATCAAAATGATATAAAAATTAAAGGCTTGTTCTTGTATCTTATTATTTAATTTGTATTAAATGGGAGGTAAAAATATTCCTATTATTTCTATTAAATTACTAATAAAAATATGACTCTTAAGTAAGTATCCTCATCTTTTCAATTCTATTTTTTTCTATTTTTTCGATTATAAATTTAAGGTTTTCATATTCAATTATTTCATTTTCTTCAGGGAAACGATCTAATATACCTATTACGAATCCACCTATGGAATCAAAATCTTCAGATTCTATATTAGTTCCTATCATTTCATTTAGGAGGTCAAGCTTTGTGCTGCCATCTACTAGGTATTCGTCCTCTTTAATCACTTCGATATCTTCGTGTTCTTCATCATATTCATCCTTGATTTCACCAACTATTTCTTCAACAAGGTCTTCTGTAGTAACCATTCCAACAGTACCACCATATTCGTCTAAGATAATAGCTACGGGAATTCTATTTAATCTCATTTCATCGAAAAGTTCAGCAGTTGATTTAAATTCATAGGTATAATAAGCAGGTCTTATTATATCCTTTAACTTGAAATTGTCCTTGTTGTCAACATAAAGTATAAGGTCTTTTACATGCATTATACCAACGATATCATCTATATCTTCGTCATATACTGGAATCCTAGAGAAGTTTTCTTCTTTTAAAAACTCTAGCAATTCACTGTATGTAGAATTTATATTTACAACAGCCATATTGGTTCTAGGTGTCATTACGTCTTTAGCATGAGAGTCGCCAAATTCAAAAACATTATAAATCATCTGTCTTTCTTCACCCTCTAGAACTCCTTCTTCATGGCTTACATTTACTATGGTCTTTAGTTCATCCTCTGTAATTAGAGGCTGTGTTCCTGTTTTAGTACCACCTAATAGTCTAACTATACCATTAGTTACAAAAGTTAAAATAGAAATAAGAGGCTTAAAGACTATAGTTACAAAGCTAATAGGTCTAGCTACTTTAACAGATGTTTTTTCTGAATTTTGTGCAGCTAGCGATTTAGGTGTTACTTCACCAAAGACCAATATCAAAATAGTCATAACAATTGTAGAAATTAAAGTACCTTTACTGCCGTATAAGTCTATAGCTATTGATGTAGCTATTGCAGATGCTCCAATATTAACAACATTATTCCCTATTAAAATAGCCCCTAATAATTTATTTGGATTTTCAACAAGATTGCTAATTAATTTTGCATTTTTTTCATTATCTTCAACCATACGTCTTAATCTAATTTTACTTAAGGAAACGAGGGCTGTTTCAGATGCAGAGAAAAAAGCAGAAAGTCCAATAAGAATAAATAAAATAATAAATTCCCAAAATAAATGGTCTGACAACATCATCACACTCCAATTAAATATTGATTAGTTTATAAAATATCATACCATATTATACCACATTATTTTTATACTACTATAATATACATTAATATTATTAGGCATTTTAGAGATAATAAACAAAAATAAATATTTAATCTATTAATTAATGGAAAAATCTGATATTATTGAAAATAAGAACCAATTAGAATGGAGGGTTAATGTGCTAAAATTTAAAGATTATAAGTATGAGAGACCAGATTTATCTAAGATTACTGGGGAGTTTGATGAGATTTTAAAAAGATTCAGTGAGGCAAAATCTTTTGAAGAGCAAAATGAAGTAATGAAAGAAATAAATAAAGTAAGAAATCATGTAGATAGCATGGCTACTTTAGTGAGTATTAGACATTCAATCGATACTGAGGATGAATTCTATGCTGAGGAAAATGATTTCATTGATGAAAACAGACCGAAGTTTGAAAATTTAGTGTCTAAATTTTATAAGGAACTTGTTAACTCTAAGTTTAGAAAAGAATTAGAAAAAGCATGGGGAAAGCAAGTATTTACTCTTGCAGAGCTGCAATTACAAACTTTCTCAGAGGAGATAATTGAAGATTTAATTAAGGAAAATAAACTTGTAACAGAATATGATAAATTAATTGCTTCAGCTAAATTAAATTTTGAAGGCGAAATAAGAAATCTAAGTCAGATGAGACCATTTATGGAATCAAAGGACAGAGACATGAGAAAAAAAGCATCTGAAGTTACGACTGGATTCTTTAAGGAAAACGAAGAAGAATTTGATAGAATTTATGACGAACTAGTTAAAGTTAGAGATAAGATGGCTAAGACTTTAGGATTTGCTAGCTATGTAGAAATGGGATATAAAAAGCTTGGCAGATCAGACTATGATGCTAATATGGTTGCTAATTATAGGAAGCAAGTATATGAGGATTTGGTTCCAGTAGTTGCTGAATTAAAAGATAAACAGAGAAGAAGACTTGGACTTAAAGAAATGAAACATTATGATGAACCTTTGGAATATTTAACTGGAAATGCAACTCCAAAGGGAGATCCTGATTGGATTCTTGAAAATGGAAAGAAAATGTATAAAGAGCTATCTCCAGAAACTGATGAATTTTTTACATTTATGGTAGAAAGAGAGCTATTAGACTTAGTTAGTAAAAAAGGAAAGATGGCTGGCGGATATTGTACTATTATACCAGAATATAAATCACCTTTTATATTCTCTAACTTTAATGGAACATCTGGAGACATAGATGTATTAACTCACGAAGCAGGTCATGCTTTCCAATCCTATTTAAGCATGGGATTTGAGTTACCCGAATATGGTTTCCCAACATTAGAGGCTTGTGAGATTCATTCAATGAGTATGGAGTTTATTACTTGGCCATGGATGGAACTTTTCTTCCAAGATGAGGTAGAGAAATATAAGTTTAGTCACTTAGCTGGTGCAATTAATTTTATACCTTATGGAGTAACTGTAGATGAGTTCCAACATTATGTATATGAGAATCCAACTGCTACACCAGAAGAGAGGAAGCTTAAGTGGAGAGATATTGAAAAGAAATACCTTCCATTTAGAGATTATGGAGATAATACTTTCTTAGACAATGGTGGATATTGGTTTAGACAGGGACATATATTCAGTAGTCCATTCTATTATATAGACTATACTTTAGCACAAGTATGTGCATTCCAATTCTGGATCAAGACTAGGGAAGACAAAGAGAAAGCGTGGGAAGATTATATAAGACTTTGTAGAGCAGGAGGAAGTTTACCTTTCCTAGAGTTAGTTAAACTAGCTAACCTAGAAAATCCTTTTGTAGATGGAACAATAAAAAGAGTAGTAGAACCTATTAATGGGTGGCTAGATAGTATAGATGATAGTGACTTCTAATAGTTAAGACTAATAAATAACTTGTGCTTACAAAGCACAAGTTATTTATTTTCTAAGGGATGTTCTTCTAAAAAGCTTTTTATCTCTAGAAGTAGATTTAAGCTTTGATTTAGATAATAATTATATACAATATCTATATCTTCTTTAATTAAACCTTCTTTGGGATCTAAAGTTTTATCGAATAATTCCTTTAACAGTTTTTGATTCTTCCCATCGATATATGGGATTTTATCCATCTTTGATAATAAAGAAATATTAGTTTCTATAGAATCTGCAATAGATAATATTTTATTATATGAATTTGAATCTTTATTTCTAAATAAGTTAAGATCAATGTCGTTACTAAGTGCCTCATAGTTTTCCGTCAATGATGTTATATCTGATCTAAGTTCTTTTAAGTCTACTTCTTCCTGTTTCCATATTATAGTATAGATTATTTTCTTACATTCTTTATAAAGAGTATTTATAGAACCTCTTATTTTTTTCTCCATATTTGGGGCAGAAATAAAATAGTTTATTATCATTCCCGCAATAATCCCTATGAAAGTATCTATTATTCTAAACAATGCATATGAAAATCTAGCTTCTATTATTGGATTCAATGCGATACCCATGAAAACTATAGCTGATAATTGTAATGCTTTATTCCACCTCATAATATAACATAGATGGATAACAATTATAACACCAATTCCAATAAAAAAAGGATTTTGTGGAAATGCTAGAGAAAATAGCAATCCAACAATAGCACCTACAAATGTACCTAGCATTCGATTTTTTCCCATTGTAAAGGATTCAGAAACCGAGGCTTGCATTGCCATAATTGCCCCTATGCCTGCAAATATAGGACTTTTAGATTCAAATAGAGAACAAATCATAATACTTATTGAAACTGCCAACCCTGTTTTAATAGTTCTCATGCCTATTCCTAAATTCATGTTCTTTTTCAAAAATTTCCCCCTCTCATATAAGGTAACAATATTATACCCCAAAAAACAATGATAACAATAATTTATAGACTAAGAAGGATATATATGTAAAAAATTAACTCATATTATTAAAGAATATGAGATATTAGTCGATATAATGTGTAGGAGATTATTAAGGGGAGGTAATATAGATGCAGGTTAGTACTATGGCAAATATCTCAACAAACTCAAGGATTAGCCAAGCTCAAACCAATACTGTCACATCAGGGAATGGAGAAATTAAAATACCAAGACAGGCAAGACAAAGTGAGGAGCAAAGATATAAAGAGGATAAAAAATTTTCGCAAGAAGAAGTTATAGATATAATACAAAAAGCAAATAAGGACTTTGTTGCTTACGATAGAAGATTTGAATTTTCAATACATGAAGCAACTAAAGAAATAATGGTAAAAGTCATAGATGTAACAACAGATGAAGTGATTAGGGAACTTCCACCAGAAAAGATACTAGATATGGTTGCAGCAATTTGGGAAGTTGCAGGAATTATAGTAGATAAAAAAATATAGGCGGTGATTATATGAGTAATTTAAGAATATCAGGTCTAGCATCAGGTATGGATACAGATGCTATGGTTCAAAGTTTAATGAAAGTAGAAAGGTTAAAGGTCAGTAGATACGAACAAAGTAGACAAGTAGCTCTCTGGAGACAGGAAGCATATAATAATATGAATAAGATGTTTGCAAGTTTTATATTAAATACTAAGAAGGATATGGGATTGACTAAGATCACTAGTACAGGTTTATCTTTTGGGAATTCATATTCAAATCTTGACTATATAAGGAAGGCAACGTCGTCAAATGAAACAGCAGCAACTGTATCTAGTACAAGTAAGGCTGTTAATGGAAGTTTTAGCTTGGAGGTTGAAGAATTAGCTAAAGGAGCTACTATTGTAGACGATGGAATTAATGAAGAGACTTTAAAAGATATTAAAGATATAGAGATCAAACTATCAATTGGCGAAACTGAAAAAACAATGGTAATTGATAAGTCAAAGGTTAGTAATATGAATGATTTAGTTAAACAAATTAATTCATATAAAGATGAAAATGGTAAATCAATAGAAGTTACATCTTTTTATGATAAGGAAAATAAGAAATTATTTTTACAAACCAGTGAAACAGGGGATAAAGTAGAATTAATGCTTTCTTATGATAAAGAAGGAAGTGACTATAAATGTGTTAACAATCAAAAAGGTAATGATGCAAAAGTATTGTATAATGGTGTTGAGCTAAAATATTCCTCCAATCGTTTTGAATTAAACGGATTAAACATTGAGCTTAAAGCCCAAGGCATTACAAATATTAAAGTAGACACCAATGTTGATGGTATAATGGAAAAAATTGAAAAGTTAATAAATGACTACAATGAATTAGTAGATAAGTCATCTAAAGCATTAAATGAAAAGAGATATTCGAAATATCAACCCCTTTCTCAAGAAGAGAAAAAGGCTATGCATGAAGATGATGTTAAGTTATGGGAAGAAAAGGCTAAATCGGGGATGCTAAATAGTGATGCGATCATTCAAAGAGCACTTCAAGATGCAAGAGTTGATATATATAGAACAGTAGAAAATGCTAAAGGTTCTTTTAATCATATTACACAAATAGGAATAAGTACTGAAAAGTATGCTAGAGGTACTACTGGTGGAAAACTTCAAATAGATAAAGAAAAGCTTAGAGAAGCAATTGAAAAAGACCCAGAGGCAGTAATGGAGTTATTATTTACAGAGCCTGAAAAAGTAAAGAGATCTGATTACCCTGAAGGAGATGAGGGGAGTAGATTATATGAAGCAGCAGAAAGAAAAAATAGAAGAGATAACGGTGGTATATTTACAAGGGTATATGATAATCTAATGGATGGAATGAAATCTATTATAGATAAATCTGGACCAGGTGAAGATGCAGAATTATTTAGGTCTGTGAAGTCTAATATTCTTATAGATTTTGTAACTAAAAAATCGAGCATCTCAGATTTAGATAAAGAAGTATTAGATGCGGATAGAAAAATAGACGATTTAAACGTCATGTTATATAGAAAAGAAAATGCATATTATGCTAAGTTTGCAAATATGGAAAAAATGTTACATCAGATGAATAGTCAAAGCAATTGGTTGACACAACAGTTAATGCGATAAGTAAGGGGAGAATAGAATGACATATCAAGCATTAAACCAATATAAGCAGAACGCTGTCCTGACGGCTACTCCAGAAGAGCTTACACTGATGCTATATGATGGTGCTATTAAATTTATGAATATTGGGAAATATAGCATAGAGAATAAGGAGCTAGAAAGAGCACATTCTTCACTAATAAGGGCACAGGACATTATTCTAGAATTAAATTATTCTCTAGATATGAACTATGAGGTATCTAAAGAGCTTAGGGAATTATACGAATTTGTTTTAGCTAAATTAGTAGATGCGAATATAAATAAAAATACTAAATCCATAGACGAAGCACTTACCATAGTAAATGATATGAGAGATACTTGGAAAGAGGTTATCAAACAAATAAAGCAAAAAGTTTATCAAGCTAAGTAGGTGTGCAAATGACTTATGATAATGTAAAAAAAATGATAGAGCTTTCTCTGAAGAAAAAGGATATATTAATTGAAATTTTGAGATTAACTACAACTCAAGCAGAGACAATAGAAAATGATAATATGGATGATTTAAGTAAAATATTAATCCAAAAAGAAAAACTAATTGAAGATATAGATACCTTGGATAGGGATTTTATATCATTATATAATGATATAAAATCAGAGGAAGGCATAGACAATTTAGAAAAGATTAATATAGAGAAATATGCTAATATAAAATCTTTAAAGGAAATTGTCACCGAAATAAATACTATATTAAATGATATATCTATGATAGATCGTAATAATACAATTAAAATGAAATCAAATGTTGATAAAGTTAAATCAGATCTTAAGCAAGTAAAGGAAGTTAAAAGAGCATATAAAGGATATAACTATGAAGCTGTGGAAAGTATTCTAATAGATGAAAAGCAATAGAAAGGATGCAATCTAGATTTTTCGTACAAAATCTTTATATTAAAAAATAGCATAAAAATAAATTGACATAGATATTCTATTATGCTATAATGTACAGAAATTACGTAAAATGAATAAATCTCTAAGTATTGTGCTCGCCGGAGGATAATACTCTTTAAAAGAGATAAGAAATCGCATCGATAGGCCTGAGGTTGCGTCAGGTCTATTTTTTTTTATTTATAAGGGGGAGTGTATATGAAAAATACTGAAACATTACTTAATAAAAAGGAAAGTCAATCTAAGGACATACTTAAACTATTATTGTCCTATATTATTCCTGGAATAGCAGGACTTTTATTTAATTCAATATATATTGTAGTTGATGGGTTATTCGTAGCAAGAATGCTTGGAAGAGATCCACTTGCTGCTGTGACAGTTGCTGTACCTATTGTAGAAATATTGATTGCATTAAGCATGCTTGTATCTGTGGGGGCAGGTGTAATGATTTCTAATAGTAATGGCATGGGGAAGTACGATGAGGGGAGGAGAATTTTCAACTTATCTGCCAGACTTTTAGTCATAGTGTCTATATCTATAGCAATATTTAGTTTAGTACTAAGATACCCTATTGCAAAAATATTAGGATCTACTCCTGATATAATGGATATGGTAGTAGAATATACTACATATCTTTTTGCATTTAGTCCTACTTTTATGTTTAGTTATGCTATGTGTACATGGCTAAGAAATGATTCAAAGCCGAAACTTGTGATGTTTGCTCAAATTGTTGGAGCATTGTCAAATGTGTTTCTTGATTGGTATTTCATGGGACCATTAAAAATGGGTGTAGGTGGAGCAGCACTAGCGACTGGTCTGGGCCCTGTATTTAGTATACTGATAATGCTTCCACATTTCATATTTAAAAAAGGGAACTTATATATTGAGAAGACAAAAATGAACTTACAAGTTATTTGTGAGATTCTATTAAAAGGTATTCCATCTTTTACTATGGAATTCGCATTAGGTATAACTGCTCTATGTGTTAATATTGCAATTGGAATGCATATGGGAGCTCTAGGTTTTGCAGCATTTGGAATAGTAGGGTATATAGCTCTCATTGTTTTATCAATATTTTTAGGTATGGCAGAAGGTTCACAACCATTGATAAGTTTTTTCTACGGAGCTAATGAAAAAAATAGTATAAAAGTGATTTTAAAAATCAGCTTAGGAATATCATCGACAATTGGAATAGTGTCATATTTATTGCTATTTAAATATGCAGAGATTCCAGTATCTATATTTGCAGATAATGATATTGAACTGGTTAGAGAAGCCGTCAAAGCTTCTATGTACTATTTCCCTGCTTTATTTGTATCAGGTATCAATATACTTATGGCATCTTATATGCAGTCTATAGGATATTGGAAGAAATCCGTACTTATATCACTATGTAGGAGTCTGATTATACTGTTTCCCTTATTACTAGTTTTACCAATATTTTTAGGAGGAAATGGTATTTGGATAGCAGTTCCTATTGCAGAAATACTAACAGTTCCTATAGTTTATATGCTTTGGAAGAATAAAAAAATGATATAATGAAATATCATAAGGATATACTTTTATTATAATCAATAAAAGATTATTATAAGTAAGTTCTTAAAAAATTTTAGATAAATTACTTAAGATTTTTTGATAATTATTATATTGGACCATAGAAAATATTGATAAAAAGTAAAAAATAAAAGATAATATCTATGCACTCATAGATATTATCTTTTATTTTATTTATTACATAATTGTAAGAAAACTATTAAAAAATGTAATTTAAATAAATTGATAAAATACATTTTAAATCTTAAAATTATTATATGAATAAGCAAAGGAAGGAGATTTTTATGAATGCATTTATATTAAAGATTATAATGGCAATTCTTATGGTTTTTGATCATGTAGCAAGTGTCATAGGAAATGTTCCTATTTGGTTTACATGGTTAGGGAGGTTAGTAGCTCCTATATTCTTCTATTTAGTAGTAGAGGGATTTTTTCATACAAGTAATAGAAAAAAATATGCTTTAAGATTATATCTTTGGTCAATAACAATGTTTGCTGGATCGGCATTATTATCTATATTGGTTCCCAGTGCACCATATATAAAGAACAATATATTTTTATCCCTTGCCCATGGGGTTACTATGTTAATAGGTATAGACTATATTAAAACTTCAAAGGATTATAAAAAAGGTCTACCTCTAGCTATAATATTTGGAGTTTTAGGTTTGATTACAGAGGCTTCAATACTTGGTGTCTTAATGTTTTTAATATTTTATTTCTACAGAGATAAGAAAATATTATTATCAACAGTGTATGTATTAGTATTTACACTTTTGATAGTTCCAATATCACTTAATACTGGTGAAGGAACAGTATATGAGAAACTATTATTATATGATCCACAGATACTTATGATATTTGCTATACCATTTATTCTTTTATATAATGGAGAAAGAGGACCTAATAATAAATTTACTAAATACTTCTTTTATGTATTTTATCCATTACATCTATGGATATTAGCTATAATAAAAGCTTTCATGGTATAAGATTTATTTTCATAGATATAATAGGCTGACAGTAAAACTGTCAGCCTATAAAAATGTAATGATTTAAATATAAAACTTATAGTTTATCTTGTTATTATGTAAAAAGGGTATAATACAATTGGGTTTATTAACTGTAGAGGATGGTGATCTTAATGAGTTATAGGATAATGATAGTAGAAGATGATATAAATATTGCTGAGCTTTTGGGCTCACATATTTTTAAATATGGATATACACCTTATATAGCTAAAAATTTTGATGATATATTAAGTGAATTTAATGAGATAGAACCTCATTTAGTATTGCTAGATATAAATTTGCCTAAATTTGATGGATATTATTGGTGCAGAAAGATCAGGCAGGCTTCTAATTGTCCAATTGTATTTATTTCTGCTAGGAGTGGAGAAATAGACCAGATTATGGGAATCGAAAGTGGCGGTGATGATTATATCACTAAGCCTTTTTATTATGATGTTGTAGTAGCTAAAATAAAAAGCCAACTAAGAAGAGCCTATGGAAGCTACTCTACAAATTCTTCTGAAAGAATAGTAGAATTGGAAGGAGTAAGCTTATATCCTGAAAGACCAGAGATTGGATATAAAGATAAAAGTATATTACTAACTAAGAAAGAGGCAGTTCTTGCAGAAATACTTATGAGAAACTATCCAAAAACAGTATCAAGACAATTGTTATTAGAGAAATTATGGGATGATGAATCCTTTGTAGAGGAGAATACTCTGAATGTAAATGTAGCAAGGCTAAGAAAACGATTTGAAGAGTTGGGTATAGATAATGCCATAGAAACTATAAGGGGAGTTGGTTATAAAATAGTAGTTACTTGGAGGAACTAGTATGAAGTTATTTTTAAAGGAACATATTTCATACATTTTAATATATATCTTTAATTTTTCTATATTATTTATTTTTTATAATTGGATAGGAGGGTTTGATAGCTTTTCAAATAGTATATATTTTATTTTCTTATGTTTGCTTATACTTTTTTTGTTTTTAATATATAAGTATTTTTCAAGTATAGAACTATATAAGAGATTATCGTCGAAATCTAAAAACATGGAAGAAATTCTAGTTTCCTTGGGAATATCTCCATTATCAATAGAAATAAGCAATTTATTAAGAGAGCAATATAGGTTATATCAAAGAGATATTGAAAAATATAAAGACAAACAAAAAGAAAATTTAACCTTTATAAATCAATGGGCACATCAAATGAAAACACCTCTTTCTGTAATAAATTTAATAGTACAGGAAAATGAAAATGAGCCCTATATGGATAATATAAAGAATGAATTAGAAAAGTTAAATAGAGGATTAGATATGGCTTTGTATATGGCACGGCTTGATTCTTTTACTCATGATTTTCATGCTGATAAGATAATGATAGCGCCCTTGATAAAACAAGTTATCAATGATATGAAGAGATATTTTATTATAAATAATGTTTTTCCTGAGATAGATATTCAAGAGAATTTGACTGTTTTTTCAGATTCCAAGTGGTTTATGTTCATTCTTGAGCAACTAATTACAAATGGTGTTAAATATTCCTATATGAAAAGTAACAAAATATATATAAAAGCCTATAAGGAATTGGATAAAGTAAAATTAGAAATAATTGATAGAGGGATAGGGATTCCTAAAAAAGATATAAAAAGAGTTTTTCAGCCTTTTTATACTGGAGAGAATGGAAGAAAATTTGGAGAGTCTACTGGTATGGGGTTATATATTGTTGAAGAAGTATGTAAAAAATTATCTCATGATATAGAGATTAAATCGGAAGAAAACTTAGGAACTACTGTGAGGATAATATTTAACTAAGATTACAAGGATGTAATATAGATGAAATAAAAATCGATAGTAGATATTTTCAAGGGATAATATAATAAGGCTATATTATATAAGAGAGGAATGGCATATATGAGAGAAATACTTAAAATAAGCAAACTTAATAAAGTATATGAAGGCAAAGTCGCCTATAAAGCCTTGAAGAATATTAACCTTAATATTGAAGAGGGAGAATTTGTCGGTATAATGGGACCCTCAGGAAGTGGAAAGACTACATTATTGAATATTATATCTACTATTGATTTACCTACATCAGGAGAAGTTATTATTAATGGTTCTAATCCTCATGATTTAAATAATAGTGAATTAGCTATGTTTAGAAGGAAAGAATTAGGTTTTGTATTTCAGGATTTTAATCTATTAGATACACTAACTATAGGAGAAAATATAATACTTCCTTTGACTTTGGATAAATATCCAGTAAAAGAGATGGAGAAAAAGCTCAAAGAAATAGTGAAAAAATTAGGGATTGAAGAAATACTGGATAAGAGAACTTATGAAATATCTGGAGGGCAAGCTCAGAGAGCAGCAATTGCCAGGGCAATAATAAATAGTCCCAGTCTATTATTAGCTGACGAACCAACTGGAAACTTGGATTCTAAGGCAGCTAAGGATGTTATGGAACTATTTTATAATATAAATGCTAAAGAAAAGGTTACTGCCTTAATGGTTACTCATGATCCGTATACAGCTAGTTTTTGTCACAGGGTAATATTTATAAAGGATGGAGAGCTATATAATGAAATTTATCGTGGAAATAAACGAGAATTATTCTATCAAGAAATCATGGATATTCTTTCCTTGTTAGGAGGAGATAAAAATGACTTTACATCAATTGGCTTTTAATAATATTAAAAGAAATATGAATACTTATACTGCATATTTTTTTAGTTGTATATTTGCAGTATTTATATTTTTTTCCTTTGCAATATCTTTATTCCATCCATTATTATTTAACTCCTATAAAACGGGGTCTTCAATATTTATAGCATTAACTATAGGAGAGGTTATAATTTTTACCTTTGCTTTTTTGTTTGTACTATATTCATTAAGTACATTTTTGAAAGCTAGAAAGAAAGAATTTGGAGTTTTAACTATATTGGGAATGACTAAGAAAGATTTTAATAGACTAATATTTGTTGAAAATATAATGATAGGAGTTTTATCTATTTTATCAGGTTTGATAATTGGATTGGTTTTATCTAAACTATTTTTGATGTTCACTAGCAAGTTCTTAGGAGTTGAAAGTTTAGGCTTTTATTTTCCATTAAAAGCTATAGTTCTGACTATTATCTGTTTTTCTATAATATTTATACTGATTTCATTTATTACACCAAAACTAATTAATATGGAAAAGACAGTGGAACTTTTAAAGGCAGGAAAAAAACCTAAGAAAACTCCTAAAACTTCAATATTATTAGCCTTTATATCTATTTTTATGATAGGTTCTGGATACTATCTAGGTTTAACAGGAGATAGATATACACAAAATTTTATTCCCTATTTAATGGTGGGATTAATAGTTTTAGGTACTCTACTGTTATTTAATCAGTTTAGTGTACTTGTATTGAATCTATTGAAAAAAAGTAAAAAGATCTATTTAAATAAAACAAATTTACTATGGATTTCTAATCTTTCTTATAAAATAAAAGATAATGCAAGAATGTTATTTTTAGTGTCTATCACTTCTACCGTAACTTTTATATCTGTAGGTTTACTTTATTCAATGAAGACAAATCAGATTTCTTCAACTAAGATTCACTTTCCATTTCCTTTTACCTATGTATCCATGGAAGGAAATCAAATGGAATCTACGCATTTGTCCAGAATAGAAGAAAACCTTAAAGCTAAAGGGTTTTCTTATGACAAATACGAGATAGAATATATAAAGGATATAATGGAAGGGAAAAAAGATTTCTATGCAATAAAGCAATCAGATTTTAATAATATGGGATATGCCTTATGTATAAAAGATATAAATGTTAATGAAAGTGAAGGAGTATTAATAAATTCTTATATGGACAGGAGAGAATGGGAAAAAGTAAAAGCATTCTATTCAGAAGTTTATCTAGATAGCAATGGATTAAAGTTTAATATAGTAGATACTATAGATGAAAATGTAGTTACTCAAGGATTATTAAATACTATCATAGTAGTGGATGACCAGACTTTTAATAGTTTAAAAGGCAATATAGAGAAAGTATATCTTTATGATACAGAAAGATGGACGGAAACGGGAGAGATAGCTGTATCCTTGAAAAATGAATTTCAGCATAAATACGAAGATCCTTTTATATTCCTTACAGCCGGAGACATGTATGAAGTAGAATTACAGCAAGCAAATATATTATTATATATTGGATTTTTTATTGGAGTAATATTCTTTATAGGAGCAGGAAGCTTTTTATATTTTAGATTTTATAGTTCTCTAAATGATGAAAAGGAAAAATATAAAAATATTTCAAAACTGGGTTTATCTAATAAAGAGTTAAAAAAAGTTACAACAATTGAAACAGCGATTTTATTCTTTACTCCATATATTGTTGCTGCAATCCATTCTTTAATAGCTATAGAGATGTTAAAATCATCCTCTCAAGATATTATAGGTTCTAAATCTGTTGTAGTATTGATTGGGTTTTTTATAGTGCAAGGGATCTATTTTTTAGGAGTTAGGCAGAGGTTTAATAAGCATTTAGTAAAATATATAAGATAAAGAATATATCATGTTTTAAATAGACTTTTTAGAGATACTTCAATGAGATATAATATGAGAAAAGTAATTATTATAGTTATCCACCATTTGTCCATAACATATCCACAGGCAAAAAAGGATAAAATTAAATTATTGACAGTTTTACACAGGTTTATACACATTATCCACAGAAATAATTCACAATCCACAATTTAAATTCACATTTTATTAACAAAATGCATTTTTCAGAAAAGATTGTTAATAAAATTAGGATATTATGTTTTGTTTTAAATTTAAAAAAACTTAATATAATGTTATTATATTAAGTTTTAGGGTAATATATATAACAAATAGTATAAGCTATTATCTATAATGCTTATATGAAAGGAGCTGGGTTTATGAAATTAAATTTCACTGGAAAAAATATGGAAATAACAGATGCATTACGCGATGTAACAGAGAAAAAGTTAGGAAAATTGGACAAATATTTCCAAAAAGATATTGAGGGAAATGTCACTTTCAGTTCAGAAAAGAATAGGAAAATAATTGAGGTAACCATAAACCTACCTGGCACTATTATTAGAGCTGAAGAGTCAACAGACGATATGTATGCATCAATTGATAAGACAGTTGATGTATTAGAAAGGCAAATTAGGAAACATAAGACAAAATTACAAAAAAGATACCAAAATAATGAAACCATTAGATTTGAAAATGTATTGCCTCTACCAATGGAGGATGATTCCGAAAAACCAAAACTAGTAAGAAAGAAGAGATTTGGACTAAAACCAATGTCATCAGAAGAAGCAATATTACAAATGGAGCTACTTAGACATAATTTCTACGTATTCTTAGATTCAGATAATGAAGGTGTAAGTATAGTTTATAAACGAAAAGACGGTAATTATGGATTGATAGAGCCAGAGCTTTAATATAGAATTACTTAAAAGGCAGGACGTATACCCTGCCTTTTTTATGTCAATCTTATAGTTGAAAGGAATATTAATAAGTGATAAAATAATATGATAGCTGTAATATTGAAGTTGAAAGGTGTGGTTTGGAATGGCGAGCCTATTTGAAAAATTATTTGGTACCTATAGTGATAGGGAATTAAAAAAGATTACACCTCTAGTAGATAAAATAGAATCACTAGATGGAGAGATGCAAAAATTAACAGATCAGCAGTTAAAAGAAAAGACATTAGAATTTAAGAATAGATTAAATCAAAGTGAAACCCTTGATGATATTTTACCAGAGGCTTTTGCAGTAGTGAGAGAAGCATCATATAGAGTGCTTGGTATAAAACATTTTAGAGTTCAATTAATTGGCGGAATAATACTTCATCAAGGTAGAATCTCAGAGATGAAAACAGGAGAAGGTAAAACTTTAATGGCTACCTTACCAGCATATTTAAATGCCCTAACAGGTAAAGGTGTTCATATAGTTACAGTAAATGATTACTTAGCTAAAAGAGATAAAGAATGGATGGGTAAGGTATATGAATTTTTAGGTCTTACAGTTGGATGTATTGTTCATGGTATAAGTAATCAAGAAAGAAAGGCTGCTTATAACTACGATATTACCTATGGTACAAATAATGAATTTGGTTTTGATTATCTTAGAGATAATATGGTTATCTATAAAGAGGACATGGTTCAAAGACCGCTTTATTTTGCCATAGTTGACGAAGTGGATAGTATACTAGTAGATGAGGCTAGAACCCCTCTTATTATTTCAGGAACAGGAGATAAATCTACAAAGCTTTATGAAATGGCTGATAGCTTTGCAAGAACATTGACTAGTAGAATAATGGATCCTGGCGAAGAAAAGATGGATCCATTTAATAGAGAAATTAAAGAAGAAACTGTAGATTATGTAATAGACGAAAAAGCTAAGTCATGCTCTATTACTGAAAAGGGTACTGCAAAGGCAGAATCTTTCTTTGGTATTGAGAATTTATCCGATATAGAAAATATGGAAATAGCTCATCATGTTAATCAGGCTTTAAAAGCTAGATCTATAATGAAGAGAGATATTGATTATGTAGTGAAAGATGGAGAAGTAATTATTGTAGATGAATTTACTGGAAGACTTATGTATGGTAGAAGATATAGTGATGGACTTCATCAAGCAATAGAAGCTAAGGAAAAATTAAATGTAAAGAGTGAGTCCAAGACTCTGGCAACTATTACATTCCAAAATTATTTTAGAATGTATACTAAACTTTCTGGTATGACTGGTACTGCTAAAACAGAAGAAGCTGAGTTTAGAGAAATATATGATATGGACGTAGTTGAAATACCTACAAATAAACCTGTAATAAGACAGGATTTAGCAGATGTTATTTATCGTAGTGAAGAAGCTAAGTTTAGAGCTGTAGTAAGAGAGATCAAGGAGAAACATGCAACAGGTCAGCCTATATTAGTAGGTACTATTACTATTGAAAGATCAGAGTTGCTTTCCAAAATGCTTAAAAAAGAAGGTATTCCTCATGAAGTATTAAATGCAAAGCATCATGACAGGGAGGCAGAGATAGTAGCTCAAGCCGGTAGATTCGGTTCAGTTACTATAGCTACCAATATGGCTGGTAGAGGTACAGATATAGTCCTTGGAGGTAATCCTGAATTCCTTGCAAAGCAAGAGATGAGAAAGAAAGGATTTACAGATGAAATCTTATCTTTAGTAGATAGTTTCTATGATACGGATAATGAAGAAGTTCTAGCAGCAAGAAAGACTTATCAAGAATTACATGATAAATATAAAGTAGAAACTGATGCAGAAAATAAAAAGGTATTAGAAGCTGGTGGACTTCACATAATTGGTACAGAAAGACATGAGTCAAGACGTATAGATAATCAGCTTAGAGGACGTGCTGGTAGACAGGGAGACCCTGGTTCTTCAAGGTTTTACATATCCTTAGAAGATGATTTGATGAGATTATTTGGTGGAGAAAGAATAATTAATCTAATAGATGGTTTAAAAATGCCAGAAGATGAGCCTTTGGAACATTCAATGCTTACAAAATCCATAGAAAATGCCCAAAAGAAGGTAGAGGGAAACAACTTTGGTATTAGAAAGCATGTATTAAAATATGATGATGTTATGAACAAACAAAGAGAAGTTATCTATGGAGAAAGAAGAAAAGTATTAGAGGGAGAGGATTTAAGATCTCATATCCAAGAGATGGCTAAATCTCTAGTAATGGATAATATTGAAATATATACTAGACAGAGTAAATACCCAGAGGAGTGGGATCTAGAGGGATTAGAAAATTATGTAATGAGCCTTTTCGATATCAATAAAAAATTCTTATCCTTCACAGATATAGAAAGTATTACAAAAGAAGCATTAATAGATAAAATAATGGAAAAGGCTGAAGAAAAATATAAGGCTAAAGAATTAGATTTTGGTGAAGAAAGATTTAGAGAGGTAGAAAGAGTAGTTTTACTTCAAGTAGTAGATAGTAAATGGATGGATCATATAGATGCTATGGATCAGTTAAGACAAGGAATTGGTCTTAGAGCATATGGGCAAGAGGACCCTGTTCGTGCATATCAGAATGAAGGATTTGATATGTTTAATGAAATGACCCATAGTATTTGGGAAGATACTGTAAGATTCCTCTATCAAGTAGAAAATCCTGAAAAGGTTCAAAGAAAGAAAGTAGCAGAACCTGTATCTACCAATGCAGATGAAATAAGCAAAACTATTGTAAATAAAGAGAAAAAAGTAGGAAGAAATGATCCTTGTCCATGTGGCAGTGGAAAGAAATATAAGAAATGCTGTGGACAGAATGAGTAGTTAATAGTGAATAACTAATAGTGAATAGTTAAAAGACAAAAGACCCTAAACATCTACTAAAAACTTTTCACTATTCACTTTTCACTATTAACTAAAAAAATGGGGTGATATATTGCAGGATATTTATTTAGATAAAGAAAAACTTAATGAAATAAAAGAGACTGTTGAAGAATTGGGTGTTTCACTTTGACATCCAAGGACTTAGGGATAAGGTTATTGATTTAGAGCAGCAATCCTATGAAGAGGATTTTTGGAAAGAGGTAGATAAAGCCCAAAAAACCATGCAGGAAATTAAGTCCTTGAAAAATCAAGTTAAAGAGTATGATGATTTGATAGAAGCAATAGAGGATTTAGAAACGTTAATAGATTTAGTCCTTGAAGAAGAAGCTTATGATATGTATAAGGAAATAGAAACAGGACTTAAGGATTTGTCCATAAAGGCAGATGAATTCAAATTAAGTACCCTATTATCCGGTGAGTTTGATAAGAATAATGCGATTCTTTCAATACACTCTGGAGCAGGAGGATTGGAAGCTCAAGATTGGGCTGAAATGCTCTTAAGGTTATATAGAAGATGGGCAGAGCAAAAAGGATTTCAAGTTGAAACCTTGGATCTTTTAGCAGATACTGAGGGTGGTATAAAATCTGTTACATTACTTATAAAGGGATATAATGCATATGGATATTTAAAATCTGAAAAAGGAGTTCATAGATTAGTAAGAATATCTCCATTTGACTCTGCTGGAAAGAGGCATACATCTTTTGCTAGTATAGATGTATATCCAGAGTTAGATGATGAAGTAAATATTGAGATTAATCCTTCAGATTTAAAAATAGATACTTATAGATCTGGTGGTGCTGGAGGTCAGCACGTAAATACAACAGACTCCGCGGTGAGAATTACACATATTCCCACGGGTATCATAGTTCAATGTCAAAATGAAAGATCTCAAATCAGTAATAGGCACACTGCTTTAAATATGCTAAAGGCTAAGTTAGTACAATTAAAAGAAGAAGAGCAAAAAGAAAAAATAGAAGACCTTCAGGGCAGCTATAATCAAATAGGCTGGGGATCACAAATAAGGTCTTATGTATTCCATCCATATAGTATGGTGAAAGATCATAGAACCAATGCAGAAGTTGGAGATGTATATGGTGTAATGGATGGAGATATTGATATTTTCATAAATGAATATTTAAAACAAAAAGCCCTTTCATAAAAAGGGCTTTTTAATCGTAAAGTATCAAACATTAATTTAACTTTGGGATTTAAGACTTTGCTTGTTATTAAAGCTTTTTTATAGTAAAAGAGGAATTTTTGATTTTACGTCGAATAATTAATAATAGGAAAGTTCGTTTATGACCTAACCCAGTGAACGTAGATCCTATCGGACACCACTAAATTAAGCCCTATGGGGTAAATAGAGGTTGTGAACTGTAGGTAGGTCAAACGCAACACTTGCTACGCTCACTAACGTTCGCTTCGCTGTTCGTTTTGTCTACAATTGGCTAGTACTTATTGGACGAAAAGGCAACGAATAGAATTTATTATTGAGAGTGTCCGTTAGGACCAAATCTATGCGAATCTGAGAGCCCTTACAGGACTACTGAATTATATCCTGCGGAGCAAAGCAAGGTTGCAAATAAATTTGTGTTTCGAGACTGCGATAATTAAGTGGAGGGAAGATGAATATGGATATTTTAAAAGTGCTTGTTGATGAGTTTAAATTAAAACCTTATCAAGTAAAAAATACAGTGGAATTATTAGATGAAGGTAATACTATACCATTTATAGCCAGATATAGGAAGGAACAGACAGGAGAGTTACAAGACGTTGTTATAAGAGATTTATCAAATAGGTTAACTTATTTAAGAAACCTAGAGGCAAGAAAAGAAGAAGTTATAAGGCTTATTGATGAGCAGGGAAAACTTACTGATGAACTGAGAAAAGAAATTATAGATTCAGAAACACTCCAAAGAATTGATGATTTATACAGACCATTTAGACCAAAGAGAAGAACTAGAGCTACTATTGCAAAGGAAAAAGGCTTGGAGCCTCTTGCAGAAATCATATTTACTCAATCCTTAGATAAGGAAGAATTTAAAAATAGAATAATTAGCTTTATAGATGAAGAAAAGGGAGTAAATAACGAAGAAGAAGCTTTAGCTGGTGCTATGGATATTATTGCTGAAATAGTATCTGATGATCCGGATAATAGGGAAATCATTAAGAAAATTATTAATGATAAGGGAATTTTAGTAGTAGAAGGAGTAGACAAGGAAGAAAAAACTGTATATGAGATGTATTATGATTATAAAGAGCCTGTAAAAGCCATAGCAAATCATAGAATATTAGCTATAAATAGAGGAGAAAAGGATAAAAAGTTAAAGGTTGCATTAAATATAGATGGTGTTGATTTAATAGAGTTACTAGGAGATAGACTGATAAAAGATAAAAGTAAAGATACTGCAATTTACATACAAAGAGCGGTGGATGATGGCTATAAGAGACTACTCTTTCCTTCAATAGAGAGAGAAATAAGAAATAACTTAACAGAAAGAGCTGAAGAGGAAGCTATAAAGGTTTTTGCAATAAACTTAAAACCGTTATTGCTTCAGCCGCCAATTAAAGGAAAAACCGTAATGGCAATAGATCCTGGATTTAGAACTGGATGTAAGGTTGCCGTAGTTGATGAAACAGGCAAAATGCTAGATTATATTACAGTGTATCCTACAGAGCCTCAAAATAAGATAGAGGAAACAAAGATTAAGTTAAAAGCGTTAATCCAAGAGTATAGTGTAGACATAATATCCATTGGAAATGGTACAGCATCTAGAGAAACTGAAATGGTAGTAGCTGAAATGTTAAAGGAAGTAAACAGAGAAGTCTCCTATATAATAGTTAGTGAAGCAGGAGCATCAATATATTCTGCATCAGAAGTAGGAATAAAAGAATTTCCAGATTTAGACGTATCCATTAGAGGAGCTGTATCTATTGGAAGAAGGCTGCAAGATCCTATGGCAGAATTGGTGAAAATTGAACCAAGACATATTGGTGTAGGACAATATCAGCATGATTTAAACCAAGGGAAACTTGATGAAGCTCTTACAGGAGTTGTAGAGGATTGTGTAAATAGTGTAGGAGTAGATTTAAATACTGCATCTCCATCTCTATTAAAATATGTAGCTGGAGTATCTACTAGAGTTGCAAATAGTTTAGTTAAAGCTAGAGAAGAAATGGGTAAGTTTACCAGCAGGAAAGAACTCCTCAAGGTAAAGGGATTAGGAGAAAAGACTTTTGTCCAATGTGCAGGATTCTTGCGTATCCCTGGAGGTGATAATCCTTTAGATAATACAGGAGTTCATCCAGAATCCTATGAGGTAGCAGAAAAGCTACTTAAGATGGATTACTCTAAAGGAGAAATAGAAAAGATATCAGAGGAATTAGATATTGGGATTCCAACCCTTGAGGATATAATCAAAGAACTTGAAAAGCCAGGGAGAGACCCTAGAGATGAGATGCCGAAACCTATTTTGAGGCAAGATGTTCTTAAAATAGAAGATTTGAAGAAAGATATGGTACTAAGTGGTACTGTAAGAAATGTAGTAGACTTTGGTGCCTTTGTGGATATAGGAGTAAAAGAAGACGGCTTAGTTCATATATCCCAACTTTCTAATAGATTTATTAAGCATCCTAAGGAAGTTGTTAAAGTAGGGGATATAGTTAAAGTTAGAATAGTGGAAGTAGATATGGAAAGAGGAAGAATCGCTCTAAGTATGAAGGAAGTTTAGGCAATTCACAGTTCATACCCAAAGGGCACTTACGCAATGCACAATTCACAATTATAGGGGGGAGTTTTGCTCGCCCGTAAATAATCATTGAATAATCAGAATATAAAATATATAATATTATTTAGGGTAACGAAATAAAAATAAGGGGGAATTTTAGTGATATTTATTAAAAATGGTACAATATACACTATGGCAGGAGATGTAATAGAAAATGGTTCAATACTTATAAAAGAGGGTAAGATAGTAGAAGTAGGGAAAGATATAATTGCCCCGCTAGATGCAGAGGTAATTGATGCTGAAGGTAGAATGGTAACTCCAGGATTTATCGATGCTCATTGTCATTTAGGAATGTGGGAAGAAAGTATAGGATTTGAAGGTGACGATGGAAATGAAATGACAGATCCTATAACACCTCAGTTAAGGGCAATCGATAGTATCAATCCTATGGATATTTCATTTGAAGAAGCATACCAAGGTGGAGTAACTACTGCTATAACTGGTCCAGGTAGTGCAAATGTAATAGGTGGTACTTTTGTAGCTATAAAGACTTATGGAAATAGAGTAGATGATATGATAATAAAAGACCCAGTGGCTATGAAGATAGCTTTTGGTGAAAATCCAAAAAGAGTATATAATGCTCAAAGCAAATCTCCTATGACTAGAATGGCTACAGCTGCAATACTTAGAGATACTCTATTTAAGGCAAAGACTTATCTAGAAAAGAAAGAAAGAGCAGAAGAACCTTCAAAAATGCCTGATTATGATATGAAGATGGAAGCTCTAATACCAGTTCTTAAGAAGGAAATTCCTTTAAAGGCTCATGCTCATAGGGCTGATGATATATTTACAGCTATTAGAATAGCTAAAGAATTCGATGTAGATATTACACTAGACCACTGTACAGAAGGTCATTTAATAGCTGACCAACTAGCTAAGGAAGGAAAACCTGCTATAGTAGGACCAACATTTGGTAATAGATCTAAATTTGAATTAAAAAACAAATCTTTTGATACTCCTAGAATATTAAACGAAGCAGGAGTTAAATTTGCAATAATTACAGATTCTCCAGTAATACCTTTACAGCATCTGCCATTATGTGCAGGACTTGCTCACAATGCAGGGCTTCCTGAAATGGAAGCATTAAAAGCTATTACAATAAATGCTGCTGAGATAGTAGGGTTACAAGATAGAATAGGAAGTATTGAAGTAGGTAAAGATGCAGATATTGCTATATTTGATGGAAATCCATTAAAAGACATAGACTGTAAAACCTTTGCTACAATAATTAATGGAGAAGTAGTTTATAAAAGATAGTGAATAGTGAATAACTAAGAGTGAATAGTTGAGAATACAAAGCGTTTTAATCTTTTTAACTATTCACTTTTCACTATTAGCTATTCACTGCATTTTGGAGGTGTTTATATGAAGCTAGGATTTATAGTTAATCCTATTGCAGGTATGGGAGGCAGAGTAGGATTAAAGGGGACAGATGGACCTGAAGTTCTAGAAAAGGCTAGAACTCTTGGAGCAGTACCAGAATCTCCAGATAAGGCCAAAAAGGCATTAAAGGTTCTATTGCCTCTTAAAGATGAACTGGAGATATACACCTATCCAGGAAATATGGGTGAAGAAGAGGCAAATGACATAGGATTCGAACCAATAGTATTAGAAACTGAAAAGAATAATTTTAGTCCTAAGGACACAGAGGAAGCTGCAAAAAAGATGGTTGAGAAAGGAGTAGATTTAATACTATTTGCTGGCGGAGATGGTACTGCTAGAAATATTTATTCTGCCATTGGTACAGGGGTGCCAGTTGTAGGAATACCGGCAGGAGTTAAAATTCACTCCGGAGTTTATGCAAACCACCCAAAGGCGGCAGGAGAAATTGCTTTTAAATATCTTCAAGATGAACATATGGAGACAATAGAAGCTGAAGTAATGGATATAGATGAAGATGCTTTTAGAGAAGGTGTGGTAACGGCAAGACTATATGGATATATGAGAATCCCGCTAGAACCAAAATTAATTCAAACAACTAAATCAGGCGGTGGATTAGGGTCAGAAGAAGAGGCTCTAAATGGAATTGCTGATAGAATTATCGAGGAAATGGAAGAAGAACCAGATACTTTCTTTATAATAGGTTCTGGAACATCAACTCGACCTATTATGGAAAATCTAGATTTACCTAATACTTTATTAGGGATAGATATAGTAAAAAATAAGGAATTGATAGCTTCTGATGTAAATGAAAAGCAGATTCTAGATATAATCAGCGGATATAAGGCTAAAATAGTTGTAACTGTTATAGGTGGTCAGGGTTATATCTTTGGAAGAGGTAATCAGCAAATTAGTGCAGAGGTTATCAAAAGAGTAGGGAAAGAAAATATCCGAATAGTAGCACCTAAGAATAAAATTTTAGCTCTGGAGGGTAGACCACTTCTGGTTGATACAGGAAATGAAGAGGTAAATAGTATGTTCAATGGATATATGAAGGTTATAAATACCTATTATGCTGAGTCTATAGAAAAGGTAGAAGGATTATAGCTATGAAAAAAGGCCCTAAATTGGAATACAAATTTCATTTAGGGCCTTTTTATTTTTAGAAGCTAATTAATTGTGTATACATATTCCGCTTGAGTCCAGTAGAGCTTCAAATATGGCTTCTGAGGTAGTTGGGTGAGGATGGATTGTTTTAGTTAAATCCTCTACCTTAAGTTTATTAGTCATTGCTATAGATATTTCATTGATTAAATCTGTAGCATTTGGACCTACTATAGAAGCACCAAGTATTTCCTTAGTGGATTTATCAACAATAATTTTTACGAAGCCTTCTGAAACTCCTAATGTTAAAGCCTTTCCATTGGAGGCAATAGGGAATTTTCCTATCTCTATATCCATATTATTATCTAGGGCATATTTTTCACTAATTCCCACACTTGCGATTTCAGGATCTGTAAATATAGCACTTGGCACAACATTATAATTCATATTATCTTCTATACCCATTATATTATTAGCAGCTACAACACCCTGAGTAGAAGCTATGTGAGCCAATTGTATTGTTCCAGTAGCATCTCCGACAGCAAAGATATTTGGAATACTTGTCATCATTTTTTCATTAACCTTTATACCACGTCTATTATCATTTAATTCCATATCTAATTTATTGATACCAAGGTTATCTAAATATGGTTGTCTGCCTATTGATATCAGCACTTTATCTGTGGTTAAATATTTTTTATTTCCATTATTAGTAAAGGTAATAATACATCTTCCCTTTTCGTCCTGAATAATTTCTTCTACCTTAGAACCAGTATATATACTGATTCCTTTATTTTCAGCAATTTCTTCTATTTCTTGAGATACATCCTCATCTAGACCGGGTAAAAGTCTATCCATGAATTCCACTACAGATACTTTTGTACCAAAGGTATTGAAGATAAATGAGAACTCCATTCCTATTACTCCACCGCCGATTACTACCATTTCCTTTGGAAGTTCATTTATTTCCATTATTTCCGTACTGCCTAATACATTATCTAAGTCAATTCCCGGTATCGGTAATTTACTCGTAGTTGAGCCTGTTGCAATAATTATATATTCTGCTTTTATTGTAGTTTCTAGATATTTGGTTTTTACAAATACAGTATTCTTATCTAAGATTTCACCAGAGCCTTTAACAAATTTAATATTATTTTTTTCCAGTAAATGGCTAATTCCTTCTCCTAATTGAGTAATAACTTGATTTTTTCTGGAGATTACCTCATTAATGTCTAGACTATAATTTTCAACCTTGCAGCCATAGCTGTGAGATTCCTTAATATTTTTAAAGACATCTGCAGATTTTACCAAAGACTTTGTAGGTATACATCCTCTGTTTAGGCATGTTCCCCCTATGCTATCTTTTTCAACAAGGATTACATCTGCCCCTAATTGAGCCAGCCTAATAGCAGCCACATAACCACCGGGACCTGAACCTATTATAGCTACTTTAGCATCTAGCTTTTCTTCTTTAGGCTTTATTAAACCTTTAAAATAGTCAAAGGAAGGTTCTTCTTTCTTTTCAATCTGAACTTCTTCTCCATCTACTACTGCCAAAATATCTCCTAATTTTAGATTTGCTCCTAATTTTACTTTTATATCTTTAATAACTCCCTTTACATTCACATCTAAATCCATTGTTGTTTTATTTACTTCTATTGCAAGTAAAGGAGTATTTGGGTCTATGCTATCTCCAGGTTTTTTATAAATCTTAGTAACCTTACCCTTCTTAATTCCATTTAAGCCTTCAAACTTGACTTCGAGAATCATTTTACTTCCTCCCAATCCTATTATTTGAAATCGTTTTCAAATTCATCTATGCTGGCTTTAAGTAAGGTTGAAGAGTATGCCATAGAAGGACCTCCACCGAAAGCTACTGCCACCATAGCGGCCTCCATAATTTCCTCTCTAGTAGCACCGCTTTCTAATGCCTTATAAACATGGAAGGCTATACAGTATTCACAACGATTATAAGCACCAATTGCAACACTTATTAATTCCTTTGTTTTAGTATCAAGGGCGCCGTCTTCATAAGTAGTGCCTAATAAATTCATGAATGCACCTAAATGCTTTTCATTACTAATACCTACATCTTGTAAACCGTTAATAAACTCATTTAAATAATCTCTTGGACCTTTGGACATTTGAATTCCTCCTTATATTATACTTGCTATACTAATATTTAGTATAGCAAGTATAATATAAAAGGTCAACAAAGTTTTCACAGTTTTTGACCTATATTTAATAAGATTTTTTCTATTACCTTCAAAAATATTTGAATTTCCTCTTCTGAAATATCCATAGTGAAAGTATCTGCCATCTTTTGGCCTTCCGGTAATAGTTCCTCTCTATAATGTTTACCTTTATCTGTCAACGAAATGATAGTTATTCTTCTATCATTTTTATCCTTAGTTCTAAGAATATAATCTTCCTTTTCCATTCTATCTATTAATCTGGCAACTGTGGACTCCTTTATATCCATTAAATCTCCTAATTCCTTTTGATTGATTCCATCATATTTACCCAAATAATAAAGGGCTATCCATTGGACTCTGGTTATGCCTAATTTCATCAATCTATCATTGAATTCATCTGCCATTTTTTTAGCTGCCTTATTGGTAATAAAAGAAATACATGCATCTAAATCAAACAATATAAACACTCTCCTATCTATATATATTATAACCTATGATTAAGGTTTTGTGAAAGAGGGGAGTATTATATTTTGAGGATGATTAATACTTGACAATAGATATATGGAGATTTATAATTAAATTAAGATATATCTTCAGGGGGAGGTGTAAGTCCTCACCGGCGGTAAAGCCCGCGAGCCGATAAATTCGGTTGACTTGGTTAGATTCCAAGGCCGACAGTTACAGTCTGGATGGAAGAAGATGTAGTAGACTTAAATTATTTTGATTAGTCTATTTTTGGACCCCGGAGATTTTCTTCGGGATTTTTTTATGACCTAACACAGCGAGCAAATAGATTTGAGTTGCAAAACTGCGATAATCCCGAGAAAATAAAACTTTTGGAGGGATTTTATGTACACATTAAGTAAAGAGACATGGAATACTAAAACCATGGTAAAGATTTCTGTGCTTGGAGTAATTTCTTTTATTCTTATGTTTTTTGAAATTCCAATGCCATTTTTAGCGCCAACATTTATGAAGATTGACATTAGTGACTTACCATCTTTAATTGGTTCCTTTGCCATAGGACCTATGGCAGGAGTAATAATTCAACTTTTAAAGAATGTATTAAATGTTTTAATCGAAGGAAGCACGACTGGTGGAGTAGGAGAATTGGCTAATTTTGTAGTAGGTTCTGCATTTGCTTATACAGCAGGGTTTGTATATTATAAGAAGAAGACCTTTGGAAGAGCTGTAGTAGGGCTATTATTAGGAACTGTAATCATGACTATAGTTATTACCCTTGCAAACTACTTTATAATGTTTCCCCTATATGCAAAGCTAATGGGGCAGGATATACAAGTATTTGTAGATATGGGTACTGCAATAAACAAAAATATAACAGATTTAAAAACCATGATGCTAATTTCAGTAGTACCTTTTAATCTACTAAAAGGTGTTATGATAACAGCATTAACATTATTAATATATAAAAGAGTATCGCCTATACTTCATAAATAAAAAATTGATAGAGAACATTCTCTATCAATTTTTTTATTTAAACTTCTTATCAATGAATGCTAGGTTAGCAATTTTTTGAAGATAAGAGCACATTTCAAGTGAGGATTATATATATTGACATGTATTGGCAATAGGGTTACAATATATCTAACCTGATTAGGTATCGGAGGAGATAAATTGAGTTATTCAAGCGAGGTTTTGAGAGGAAATACAGAAACTATCATTTTAGCCATTCTTATGGAGAATGATTCATATGGTTATGAAATTATGAAAACTATTATAGAGCGCGGAAAAGGATTAATAGATATTAAAGATGCTACAGTTTATACTGCTTTCAAACGTATGGAAAAAGATAAATTAATTACAAGTTATTGGGGAAACGAAGAAAGCGGTGCAAGGCGAAAATATTATAGAATTACCCCCCAAGGTAGGGAAATATATATTCAGAAAGTCAATGAATGGAAGGAAATAACTATTATTATGAATAATTTGATTGGGAGTGGGCTATAATGGAGGAAAAATTAAAAAGATATATAAATAGGAAGTTTCTGCTATACCCTAAAACAAAGGAGATTCTGGAAGTTCGTGATGAGTTATACTCCATAATGCTAGATAAATATAATGATTGTTTAAATATGGGGATTACACAGGAAGAGTCTTATAAGAGGGCAACTGAAATGATGGTTGATTATAAGGAAGCAATTAGAGAAGTAGAAAAAGGTAGTTCTCTTGGAGCATTGAAAAAAACCCTTGTTAATATAGGCTCATTTACTACATTTTATTTCATTATACTGACATTTATATATTTTTTTGTAAGCGTGATTATTTTAAAATCTTTTAATAAAACATGGCTAATTGTTGTAGGGGGTTCTTTTATATATTTAGTATATTTTTCAATAAGCTTATATGAATATGCTAAATTGTTTAGTTTCAAAGCACTCGGAAGATGGGGTATAGCATTTATCTATATTAGTTTAATACCATTAATCTATGTATTTCCATCATTATATTTATCTATAGTATATTCAAAAAATATATGGAACCGTAGTTGGCTAATAATTATAATCATAGTATTTTTCTACATAATAACAGATTATATAGTAAATAGAAAGCATATATCAATTGTAGAAAAAGATATTCGACTTTTTGCTTCAGGATTTATATTAACAACATTTTTATATTTATTCATATCAATGAAGTTTAAGATTTGGAGTATTGCCTGGGTTCTATATGTGCTTTATTTATCATTGATATCAATTATATTCCACATTGGTAGAAATAAAAGAATGTATTAAAGGGAGAGGTGCTAATTATGAGTCTTATAGATATTTGTGTTTTTGGAGATTCGATTGGCAAAGGCATAGTATTACAGTCTGAAACAAGTCGATATAAGGTAATTAAAATGAATTTAGAGAAAATATTTGGGTTAGAAGAAATAAATATTAGAAATTATTCTATGTTTGGATGCACTGTTTCAAAGGGTTTATCAAATATTAAGAGACATGCAACCGAAATTATGAAATATAAAAATGTTTTTTTAGAATTAGGCGGTAATGACTGTGACTTTAATTGGAAAGAAATAGCCGAGAATCCAGAAAAAGAACATTTGCCTAATACACCGATTATTGAATTTAGAAGATTATATGAGAGTTTAATTGGAGAAATACGTAATAACGGTGGGAGTCCAATAATGATTAATCTTCCACCTCTTGATCCTAAGAGATATTTTAATTGGATTTCTAAGGATTTAAATAAGAGAGGTATATTGCAATGGCTTGGTGATATTAATATGATTTATAGGTGGCAAGAAATGTATAATGTAGAAGTTATGTTATTGGCTAATAAAATGGGTGTTCCAATAATTGATATACGTTCTGCATTCTTGAAATATAATAATTATAGTGATTTTTTATGCTCTGATGGTATTCATCCCAATGATGCTGGATATGAGCTAATTTATAAGACCATTGGAGAGCAGTATATGTTTACTATTGGTTACTAAAATTAATAATTATAATTATGGAAGGAGTGTTAAATATGTCTAAATTTGTTTTAACATGTTGTTCTACAGCAGATATGCCCTATGAATATTTTTTAAAAAGGGATATACCTTTTGCTTCTTTTCATTTCAATATGGACGGGAAAGAATATATAGATGATCTCGGTCAGACTATGTCTTTTGAAGAATTTTACAGTAGAATTGAGGGGGGAGCAATGCCTACTACCTCTCAGGTAAATGTAGGAGAGTTTATAGATCTTTTTGAACCTTTTCTTAAGGAGTCAAAAGATATTTTGCATATTTCTCTTTCTACAGGTTTATCAGGTGCTTATAATTCAGTATGTATGGCAAAGGAAGAATTATTATCCAGGTATCCGGAACGGAAAATTATGATTGTTGACTCTCTGGGTGCTTCTTCAGGTTATGGATTACTTACTGATTTAGCTGCTGATATGAGAGATAGAGGTGCGAGTATTGAAGAGGTTTATGAATGGTTAGAGGGAAACAAATTAAATGTACATCATTGGTTTTTCTCTACTGATTTAACGCATTATAAACGTGGTGGTCGTATATCTGCTACATCTGCAGTTGTAGGGAATTTATTAAATATATGTCCTTTACTAAATATGAGCTATGATGGAAAGTTGATTTCCCGTGAAAAAATTCGTGGGAAGAAGCATGTAATTGCAGAAATAGTGAAAAAAATGAAGAAACATGCAGAGAATGGGATAGAGTATTCAGGTAAATGTTTTATATCCAATTCTGCATGTTATGATGATGCACGTATGGTTGCTGATTTAATTGAAGAAAAGTTCCCTAATCTAAATGGGAAGGTAATGATTAACAGTGTAGGTACTGTAATAGGTTCTCATACAGGCCCTGGCACAGTTGCTCTTTTCTTCTTAGGAGATAAGAGAATAGATTAATTTTAAATGATTATTCCTCCATAGATTAGTTAATATTTGCTATTACAGCACAGTTTAATCATATGGAGGATAATTATTATTTTAGTCCATTTTTAGCAATAGCTACTTTTATGTCTTCATAAGTAAATTCTTCTGGTAATAATTCTTTTATTGGCTTTAATCTTTCAAATCCTATTCTATTTATTACTTCCAGTATCTTTTCCTCTTTTATAGGGGTAAGAAATCTTGACCAATTTACAGTTTGGCCCTGCTCCTCACATTTAGAAAGATGCTCAATAATAGTATTTATGGTAAAATTTCTTGTTTTTGATATTTCTTCTAAAGATAATCCCTCCTGATAACAATTATAGGTTGATTTATACCTATCCACTAAATCCTCTCTTACTATTTTTTCATCCCGGGAAATGATTGAAGAAACTCCGTTTTTTACACAGTAATCAGTGATTACCTTTAGAAAGACTTCACCATAGCTTTCATATTTCTTTAGGCCTAATCCTTTTATCATCATCATAGATTCCTTATCTTGAGGAAAAAGGGATGCCATTTCAATTAGTGTAGAATCATGGAATATCATAAATGGAGCTAATTTCTTATCTTGAGATAGAGAATATCGTACTGATTTTAATTCTTGGAATAATTCTTCATCAAAGTTTTCATTCATATCCTTTATTGATAATCCCTTTTTATCTTTAGGTGATTTAATTTCTATTAAATGCTTCTTATGATATACTTTAACTTGTCCTCTTAAGACCTCTCCAGCAGTTTGGGATAATTTTAATACTGGAAATTTATCTGCTGTTACATAGATATATCCTCTAGAAACCAAGGTCATTATAATTTCCCTTAATGAGCCTTCACTATATTCCTTCATAATCCCATAGGTTGAAACATTATCTAGGCCAAACTCTATTATCCTCTTATTTCTTGAACCTCGAAGTACCTGAATTACTGTAGTCAGTCCATATCTTTCCTGAACCCTATATATACAGGACAGTATTTTTTGAGATTCTATGGTAATATCCACCATCTCAGACCTATCTAAACAATTTCCGCAATTTCCGCAGCTTGACTCAACTATCGTTTCCCCAAAATATTCTAATATACTATTTCTCAAACAGTTATTTGTATGACAGTAGTCAATTAGATATTGAAGATTTTGATATAATAAAGTTTCCCTTTCCATAGATATAGGATTGCTCTGTATCAATAATTTTTGCTTTACTATATCTGAAGGTGAATATAATAGGGTACAGCGACTGGGTTCTCCGTCACGGCCTGCACGTCCAGCTTCTTGATAATATGCCTCCATATTTTGAGGCATATTATAATGGATTACAAACCTAACATCTGGCTTATCTATGCCCATACCAAAGGCATTGGTGGCTATTATTATCTGCACTCTATTAAATATAAAGTCATCTTGATTTCTCTGGCGAATATTTGCATCCATTCCACCATGATATCCTATTACGGAAAAGCCTTCTTCACTTAGCTTCTCAGTTAGTGATTCTACAGTCTTCCTTGTGGAACAGTAGATAATCCCTGACTCATTTTGAAAGCTATTTCTTATATAATCTACTATATATGAATATTTATTGCTTACCTTTAGAACCTGATAATATAAATTTGGCCTATCAAATCCGATTATAGACTCTATAGGATTTTTAAGGGCTATCAAAGACTTGATTTCCCTAACTACTTCCTTGGTGGCTGTTGCCGTATAACAAGCGACTATAGGTCTATTATGGAAGGTTTTGATAAACCTTGGAATTTCTACATAGGATGGTCTAAAATCATGACCCCATTGGCTGATGCAATGAGCCTCATCAACTGCCACCATAGATACTTTGATGCTATTTACTAAATTAATAAAGGAAAAAGTATTTAAACGCTCTGGAGCTACATAGATTATTTTATATTTGCCTTCTTTTATTTCTTGTACTCTATAATTAAATTCATTATCATCTAAAGTACTGTTTATGAATGTGCCTGATATTCCGATCTCATTTAATGCATCTACTTGATCCTTCATCAGTGATATTAAGGGTGAAACAACTATTGTAATACCTTCCAGTAATATAGCCGGTAATTGATAACAAAGGGATTTTCCACCTCCCGTAGGCATTATACCTAGGACATCTCTTCCTGCTAAAATTCCTCTTATTAAATTTTCCTGACCCTCTTTAAACTCCGCATATCCAAAATAAGTTTTAAGAGTATTATAAATATCCAAATATACCACCTCATACATAATTTTATACTTTTATTTACCTAATATCAAGAATATAAGAGAAGATATAAAGATGTTAGCATATGGTATTTTTATGATATAATTTGTGTTGTAGGTCTGCATTTTGTGAAATTGATAATATTGATGAAATTACAGGGGAAGAGTTATATGGAAAAATCTAAAATTTTAGTGTTAGAAGACAATAAAATAATAAGAGAAGGAATTAAGGAGTATTTAGAAGAAAATAATTATATAGTCGAAGAAGTTACTACAATCGAAGAATTTTATAATAAATTTATTGATGATATAGATATGTTTTTATTAGACATTAATCTTCCAGATGGAAATGCCTTTAATATTGTCCCAAAAATAAAAAAAATTAAAAAACCTATAATTTTTCTTACAGTTAGAGATGAAGAAGAAGATATAATAAATGGTCTAAAAATTGGAGGAGATGACTATATTACAAAACCTTTTAAGCTAAGTATTTTAAAGGCGAGAATAGAAACTGTTTTAAGAAGATATAGAAATGAAAATAGTAGATTTATTTATTATGATAAAATGGTTTTAGATATTGAAGGAACGGCACTCTACATAGACGGTAATGAAGTGGAATTAAGACCTAAGGAATATTTATTATTAGAAACCTTCATGAAGAATATAGAAAAAACTCTCACCAGAGATTTTCTTATGGAAATTACTTGGGATAACTATGAAGAATTTGTTAATGACAATACCTTATCGGTTACTATTAAAAGATTGAGGGAAAAACTTGAAGTCTACGGTAAAAATATTAAAACTATTAGGGGTTTAGGGTATAAATTAGAGAGCTATAAAGAGACTTAGGAGAATAAATATGAAAAACAAGAAAATATTTATAATTATATTTCTTACAAACTTAATATTATTCTTTTTCTTATATAAAATTATTGATGGAATATATTATAGAGAAGTTTCCAATTTAATTGATTTGGAGGTTTATGGATATGGCGGTTCTATGACCATTTATGAAGATAGATCTCTTGTATTAATATTAATAGTCTTATTTAGTATTATTATATCTTCTGTTTTTATTTATATTTATAATCAAAGGGAAAAAAACTTTTTAGAATATATAAAAATGATAAAATCAAAGTTAAGCTCCTTATCTGAAGGTGATTATTTCATATCTATAGATGAAGTAAATAGTCTTGGAGCATTATATGATGAGCTATATAAATTAGTTCTAGAATTGAGAGAGGGTAGAGAACTAGCTATAAGAGATAAGCTAAAGCTTAAAGAAAATTTAGAAGATATATCCCATCAATTAAAAACGCCTTTAGCATCTATAGAAATACTCATTGAATTATATAAAGAAAATAAAGATGAAAAACATCTTGATAAAATCGACTGTGAGCTTTCTAAAATAAATTATTTAATATCTTCAATGCTTACCATTGCAAGACTGGATGTGAATCAAATAGAATTTAAGTCTGAAGAATTTTCTATTAGAGAGGCAATCAATGCTAGTATAGAAAGTTTGGAAGCTCAAATCCAAGAAAACCCCATAGAAATTTTAGCAGACGGAGAAGATTTCACAATAATTGGAGATTTTTATTGGATTGTGGAGGCCTTAATAAATATTGTTAAAAATAGTATTGAATATGGAAGATCTCAAATTCAGATTATGACTAGAAAAACCAATGTTTATTCAGAAATTATAATCAAAGATGATGGAGAAGGCTTTTCAAAGGAGGACCTAAATAAATTGTTTCAAAGATTTTATAAATCAAAAAATAGTGCAGCAGGAGCAGGTATAGGACTCAATCTTTCAAAAAATATATTGGAAAAACATAATGCTACAATCTTCGCTGAAAATGACAGGGGGGGGAAATTTACAATTAAATTTTATTAAAAGCCAGAAAAGAGCATATCTTTATTCATTATCTTTTCTGGCTTATTTTTATTTATATTCTGTCACTTAAATGTAAGATTCGTCGTATATACTTTAATTGAGGTGATAGTATGGAAATATTAAAGACTATAAATATAACAAAAAGTTATAAGGATGGAAATCAGATAAAGACAGTACTTGATAATGTAAATATCTCTATAAATCGAGGAGAATTTATAGGGATATTTGGACCTAGTGGAAGTGGTAAAAGTACTCTGTTAAATCTCATAGGAGGTTTAGATAGACCTTCCAAAGGAGAAGTATATATCGAAAGGGAGAGAACTGACAATCTCACTCAATCAAAGCTTGCAATATACAGACGTAGAAGGATAGGTATAGTCTATCAATTCTACAATCTTATGTCTAATTTAACTGTAGAGCAAAATATTTTACTTCCTTTACTAATGGATGATAAGGAGCCGGATTTAGAATTATATGAAAAAGTCATGAATATAATTGATTTAAAAGAAAGATTGAAAAGTTTCCCCGAAGAATTATCAGGAGGAGAACAACAGAGAGTAGCTATTGCAAGAGCATTAATTAACAAGCCTTCTATCGTCTTACTAGATGAGCCAACAGGTAACTTAGATAGAGAAAATAGAAATAAAATATTTGAACTATTAAAATATTCAAACTCAGCTTTTAATCAAACTATGTTAATAGTCAGCCACGATGAAGAAATAGTTAATAAAACTGATAGAATGCTTCAAATAGAAGATGGAAAAATTATTAGGGATGTGAGTTTGCAATGAAACTCTATGATATATATATTAAAAACTCCCTGAATAGAGAAAATAAAAGGTTAAAAACACTTCAAATTACCATATTTTTAGCTGTGATAGCTTTCTCGTTGTTTATATTATTATTTGGCACCATAGTAAGAAACGATCAAGAAATGGCAGAAAAGATAACAGGAGATTTTCATACAAGGATACCAGTAAGTTTAGACAGTGAAAAGGTCAATATCTTAGAAAGTAATGTAAATATTAAAAAACTAGGTTATTTAGGGAAAAAGGGAATTGAAAAAGGCTCCGATAATAATTTTTCTTTTCATATATTTTTAGGAGATAAGAATTATTTTGATACCATGAAGGTAGTTTTATCAGAGGGGGAACTGCCAAGGAAAGAAAATGAAGTTCTAATTCCTAAATTGACAGCTAAAGATTTAAATCTCCAAGTTGGAGAATATTTAAATACAATTGATAAAGATAATGTTAAGCATGATTATAAAATAACAGGATTAATGAATTATTATACAAGAAGTTGGGAAGAAGAAATCCCGATTTACAGCTATATGGATTCTGATGCTTTAAAAACCAACGCTTATAGGGTAGTTATTTGGTATAAAAATATAAAAGATACTTATAAATTGACACCTAAATTATATGATACATTAGGAATTGATTATGAGAAAGCCATAAATGAAGGAGATTTTGGATATAACTTTTTATATCTTAGCAGCCATTTTGTAAATCCAGATGATATGCGTATATATACAAGCAGCGAAAGATATCCAAAGATATTTGTAATGGGATTGATACTAATTGGAGGATTTTTTATAATCATAATTAAAAACATTTTTTTGGTTTGGGAAAAATCTCATATAAGGGAATATGGTTTGCTTCTAAGTGTTGGAGCCAGAAAAATAGATATTGTGAAGATGATTATAAAAAGATTGATTAAAATTGCTATTAAACCCATACTTTTAGGGGTTATTGCCGGGACAATGCTAGACTTTTTCATTATAAGAATTCTCAATAAATATTATCTTTTGTCTCAGATGAATATGTCTTCCGAAAACATTAAGAATTTAAGAGTCATAATTAGTCCACTATCAATTTTAATAATCTTAGTGGTAAGTACATTGATTTTATTAGTTGTATCTTTATCACCTGTATTTAAGCTTTCAAAATTAAATCCTATAGACTCTATGAAATTGTATCGAAGTGATGATAAACATTCTAGAAAATCCTATAAGCTTAGGGGAAGTAATTTCATTGGAGATTTGTCAAAAATAAATGCGAAGAAAGATAGAAAAAAGACCTTGATAACCACATTGTCAGTATCAATATCATTATTACTTCTCAGTGTATTATTAGCACTTTCTTCTGCCCTGGATCTTGAACTAAAACACAATAGACCTAATGAGTTATCTTATTATAATCACAAAATTAATTATTTTAGTCCACAGGCTATACCTAAGGACTTAATCTCAGAATTGACTAATAATCTTGAAGAAGGATATATTAGTTATAGAAAGTATGGCTTTTATATAGAATTGAGCAATGATTATGAAAAGATCTTAGATCAAGAATACCTACGTGAATTATATCCTAAATATGTAGAGGACAATAAATATGAAGAAATTGGTATAAATCTAATAGGAATTGAAGGCAATAAATTTGGGGAGATTGTTGAAAACTTTAATTTAAAATTGGAGGATTTTAGTAATGGAAATAAATGTATCATAGTAAATACGATTCCAATTGATTTTACTAAGCCTTACAGTAGATTAGAATATACAAATGCTATTGATGAAAATGTGGAAACTATTAGAGTAAATGCAAATCCATCATCCTTTAAAGAGAAATTAGAAGGCTTTGATTTAGAAGTTTTAGATTATACAATGGACCCAAATATATTAAAAATTCCACAATCTAGGACCTCCTTAATTGCTATAATGCCAATGGATAATTTTATTTCCATTTTAAATAATTTAGATACGGCAGCAGATGTCTTTAATTTAGAGAGTCTTTATTTGAAAACATCTGAATATGCAAGCCTTGAGGAAATCAAAAATAAAACAAAAGAGTATCTTAATATTAGAGATCTAGAATTTTTCAATAGAGAAAATTTATATGCTTTTGAGTCAAATTCTAATAAAATGTTATATTCATTAATTTTAATAGTTACTATATTTATTGCAATAGTTGGAATATCAAGTTCTTATAGTGCAACTAACAGTATGAGAGAATCTAGGAAACAAGAATTTGTTTTATTGCAGATGGTTGGGATGGATAAAAGCATCTTAAAAAAACTAATAATCAGAGAAGTTAATTATAATATGCTATTTATAGTGATTATAAGTATTTTCTTTCTCTTAATATCTGCTTATATTGGCACTACTGCTTATGATTTTTTCAAGACCTTTGAGGTATTATTAAATATGAAAATTTATCTTTGGTTATTATATTTACTCTTGATATATATAATCCTTAGGAAAAATTATCTTAAGAATTTGAAAGATGTAGAATTGACAATGAATAGTAGAATTATGTAGGTGAGAATATGAGGAAGAGTATAATATTATTTTTATTGCTTTTACTGTTACTATTTGTAATTTTTCCAAGGACTGGTGTATATGCATTTCTCTTTGATAGAGGAAATTATGGATATATAAATGAATCTTCAACTGAAATGATTTCAGATTTAGATGAACTTAGTCCCAAGACTAGAGAATTGGCAATCAAGTTTTTAGAAAAGTGTGAAGAAAAGGGGCTTTCTGTACGAATTACAGAAACTTATAGAACCCAAGCTCGACAAGAGATGCTATATAAACAAGGGAGAACTACATCTGGTTCAGTTGTCACATGGACTAAGAATAGTAAACATACAAAGAGGCGTGCATTTGACATTTGCGAAAACAATACTGATGATCCCTATGGAGATTTGGAGTTTTTTAGAAAATGTGCAGAAATTGGTAAGGAAGTAGGGCTTACTCCAGGCTATTATTTTGAAAGATATCAAGATATGCCTCATTATGAATTAAATAGATGGTGGTTGAGATGATTAGCAACACAGAGGGACGGTTCTTCTGTGTTGTTTTTTAAGTAATATCAAGAATTAGAGTAATATATAGATAAAATTCTATTATATTGTTTCAAAAGTTAAGTTATGATATTGTATGTATAAAGAAAGAGGGACAATAGTAATTTTAATTTTCAAAAGTTTATAAAGTCATAATCGGCCAAGGAGGATTAGATTATGAAGAATAATATTAAAGCATTAATATTACATTTAATCACTGTAGTATTATCATTCATTTTATTAGTAATCTTTGTTGCAACCGCTTCTAAATTTGGAAAGTATACAACTAATATATTAAGTAGGCTGTTTCTGACTGTATCATTAATAAGATTTTATGTTTATATGGGGACATTCTTAGATATTAATAAGGATAGGAAGTATGATTTTTATGTAGGTGGTATTATTAGCATTATTGGTATTGGATTATGGTTATACACATTTTTAATGACAAATGGAAGTTTAATAGAAGTACCTAAAGAGGTAAGTACATATTAGATATTATTCAATTCGTACTATATGCCATTTACAATGATTGATTTTCTTTTAGGTATACAGCATATACCATTATTGTCATTATTGAATGTTTTTATGCCATCTTTGTTTATGGGATTTGGTCTAAGATATAAAAGGGTAAGAATAGAGAAGAAGTAATATAATCATTATGAGATGAGGAGGATTAATATGTTAAATTATGATTTTGTATTAAAGGAAACTAGTGGAAATGATATTTCAATAAAGGATTTTAAAGGCAAAAATGTAGTAGTATATTTTTATCCAAAGGATAATACAGCAGGTTGTACTACAGAGGCATTAGAATTTATGGACTTATATGATGAATTTGAAAAACTAGATACTGTTATAATAGGAATAAGTAGAGATAGTTTAAAATCCCATGCTAAATTTAGAGATAAGCATGATTTACCATTTTTACTTCTTAGCGACGAAGATGAAGACGTTCATAATCTATTTAATGTAATGAAACTTAAAAAGATGTATGGAAAGGAATATATGGGAGTTGAAAGATCTACTTTCATATTCAATAAAGATGGAGAATTGATAAAGGAGTTTAGAAATGTGAAAGCAAAGGGACATGCAGAAAAGGTATTGGAATTCATAAAGAATGGAGAGTAGAAAACCTTCAATTTTCAAGAGTCAAATTTAATAAATATTAAAAAAAGTATTGGCATATCAATGCTATTTTTATTGATTACTGGTATGTTTTTAGCTGATTTAAGGACAGATATTGGAGATTAATCTAATAATGGGATAATTAGCAGGAGATAATATTTTAGTAAAATAAAATATTTAAAGTATAATTTGATTATGATTCTAAGCCTACAGATTTGTGCAGAAAATATCGGGCATACATATTAACTTCCTGATACTATATTGATAAAAGGAGGTCATATAGATGGATTCGCTAAAAAGTATGAATGAAGCATTGAAGTATATTGAAGAAAATCTTACTAATGATATTGATTTTAAAGAAGTAGCAAAAATTGCATTATGCTCAGAATATCATTTTCAGAGAATGTTTTCTTTTCTTGCAGGTGTTACCTTATCAGAATATATTCGTCGCAGACGTCTTACACTTGCGGCTTTCGAGCTTCAAGATGGTCAGATAAAGGTGATTGATTTAGCCATGAAATACGGATATAGTTCACCAGATTCTTTTACAAGGGCTTTTCAAAACTTACATGGAATAACACCTTCAGAAGCCAGAAATAAAGATAAATTACTAAAAGCTTTTCCACCAATGACCTTCAGATTATCAATTAAGGGAGGTAATATGATGGATTATCGAATTGTTGAAAAAGAAGGATTTAGTATAATTGGCATAATGAAAAGAGTTCCTATTATTTTTGAAGGAGAGAATCAGGAGATCACTAAAATGTGGAAAAGTTTGGATAAAGAAACAATCAATAAACTTAAAGATATTTCTAATGTAGAACCTTTAGGTCTGATTCAGGCTGACATTAACTTTTCAGAAGGAAGAATGGCTGAAAAGGGAGGATTAGACCATTATATTGGTGTAGCAACAAATAAAGAATGTCCCAAAGGGTTTACTGAGCTTAAGGTTTCACCATCAACTTGGGCCGTATTTGAGACGGTAGGACCATTTCCAGAGACTCTACAGCAAACTTGGGGGAGAATATTTTCTGAATGGCTTCCTACATCAAACTATGAAATTGTGGAAGGTCCAGAAATTTTATGGACTGAAGATTTTAATATAAAATCCCCAGATTTTAAAAGTGAGATATGGATACCAGTAGCTAAAAAATAAAAAAATTATAATATAAAGGCATTTTCTAATTTAGAAAATGCCTTTATATTATTTAATCTGACCTCAATAATATCACTATAGATTATTACTGAGATTTTAAAAATCACTGGTGGAATAAGAAATAATAATTAGTAAACAAAGTAATGAAATAATGGGTATGATTAGAATATGATATAAGTTAGAAATATAATGTAATAGAGTTTTAGTAGGAGGGGGATGACTATGAATAGTAAAAGATTAATTGTAAAAGGGAATAATGTATGTAAAATTCTTGAATTACTAAGTAATGATATTCGACATTATGATTTACAACCAGCAGAAAATATTTATATTTTTATGAGTGAAAAATATTATTTTAGAAATAATTCACAATTGATGGCATGTTTAATATTGAAAATGGAAGAAGAAAATAATTGTATAATTGATATAGTTGCTGGAGGTGGAGGGCAAGGATTATTTAGCTCTAGCTGGGGTGCAGAGACAAGTAGGGTTGAAGAAATTGCAGATGAAATAAAAAATATATGCGTAAATAAGGGTTGGGAAATAGATTATTAAGTGGAGCAAGAATACTACATTCTTGCTCCACTTAGTCCAATAGAAAGTATTTAGGGCATTCGTAGATAAGTTAAGAATTCCTTCTTAGATATCCATTTCCAAAGGGAGTCACTATGGATAATATAGCAAATACTGCTAATATAAAACAATACCATACATATGGTACTATTTGAACAGGGCTTACTGATCCATTAGTAAAGCTTCCTGCTATTAACAATTGAGCACCATATGGTATTAGACCTTGCATTATACATGAAAAGGTATCTAAAAGTGAAGCAGTTTTCCTTGGATCTACATCATGAGTTCTAGATATTTCCTTTGATAATTGACCACTTACAATTATAGACACTGTATTATTAGCAGTAGCTGCGTCTGTAAGTGAGACTAATGCACTTATACCTAGCTGAGCAGATTTCTTGCCTTTAATTTTTTTATTTATCTTATGTAGCAGCCAGTCAAGTCCTCCCCCATTGGATACCATATTAGCTAAACCACCAGTTAATAAAGATAACAAAAAGATATCAAACATTCCTGTAAATCCAGAGTATATTTGCTGAACAAATTCTAATCCTTTAAAGCTTCCATAGCTAAAGCCTATAACACCTGATATAATAATTCCTCCAGTCAAAACTACAAATACATTTACTCCAGCTATGGCAGCTATCAATACAAATATATATGGAATTACTTTAACTATATTAAAAGCATATTCTTGACTTTCAGGAACAGTTATCGGTTTGCCAAACATGAATAAAAGAAGAATTGTAACTAAAGCTGCTGGTAATGCAAAACCAATATTAACTCTAAACTTATCCTTCATAGATACTCCTTGAGTTCTTGTAGCTGCTATAGTTGTATCGGATATAATAGATAAGTTATCTCCAAACATAGCTCCACCAACTAATGCACCTAGTACCAAAGGTAAATTCAAGCCTGCCTTTTCTACTAATTGAACAGCTATAGGACCTATGGCTAAAATAGTACCTACTGATGTTCCTGTTGAAATAGAAATAAATGCAGCTATTATAAATATTCCTACCGTAATAAATTTGGCTGGTATCAAAGTAAGCCCTAGATTTACTGCAGACTCAACACCCCCCATAGCATTAGAAACTGTAGAAAAAGCTCCTGCCAATAAATATATAATACACATAATTATTATATTATCATCACCGCAGCCTTTGATAAATATATCAAATTTCTCATCTAATGAACCTTTTGTCAAAATAAAAGAAAATATTATTCCTATACCTGCTGCAACTGGAGCTGGAAATTGATAAAATGCCATTTTAACTCCTTGAGCTTGTAATATAATGCCTGAAATTAAATATACAAATACGAAGATAAGAAAAGGTAGCAAAGCTATTCCATTACCCTTTTTTTCATTTAGCTTTTCCATATTAATCTCCTCCTTGATTCTAATTAATCTTTCATTAGTAATTCTAAGTCTATTGGATATTTTCCATAGATACTGCCTGCTTCCATAAACATTTCAATATTTTCCATTGGAGTATGCATTGGAATTTGACAGCCTGTACTTAAAATATATCCTTTCTTGGAATCATAGCCTTTTCTAATACATTCTTTAACTGATTTGAAAATAGACTCCTTATTGCCTGCATAAATTACATCAACAGGTGGAACATTTCCTGTAATTATGACTCTATCTCCTATTATTTTTTTAGCTTCTTCTAAATCCTCTACATTATCTATACTGAAATTAGAAATGCCTGTGGATACCACATCTTGCCATATTTCTTTACTTGCTCCACATATATGTATACTTGGAGCACTACCCGTTTTTTCCTTTATTTTATCAACATTTTTTTGGAGAGCTGGTAAAGAAAACTCTCTAAACTGCTTTGGACTTATGAGACTGGTGGATGAAACTGGATCAGCAAAGCCAATGGATACACCTAATTTTGCCACCTCCTCTATATACCTATTGTTAGATTCTGCTACTATATCCATTAGAGTATGTACTTTTGCAGGATATTTGATCATCCATTTTAGCAGATTTTCTGTTCCTACTACAGAGGCAGCAACGCTAAAGGGTCCAGACATTGAAGCACCAACATCTACTTCATCTACAAGAGAATCTCTTGTTAGTTTTATAGCCTTAATTAAAATTGGCAGGATTCCATCCTTTAATGGATCAACAATTTTAAGGGACTCTATTTCATCTACAGACTTTATAGCTGGTTCTAATAAATAGGAAATATTGTGATCAGGATAAGCTACTTTGGAGCCCATGGCCTCAGCCACACCTCTGAGGCTTGTAGATATCCCTACACTATCATGACGAAGTCTTTTAAACAAAGCTATTTCCAGTTCTGCCATGAGCTCTGATGAATGATAATAATCACTTACCTTGACACCGATAAAAGGTGCCATAGTAGCTCCCATGTCTGGGACACAGATTATACGGTCGATTTCTTGACCCTTGGCAAAGGCATTCATTCTTTCTCTTGGAGTCATTTCTTCTTTTCTCACTTAAATCACCCTTCTAATATAAAATAATCATTGGGAATTAATTCACAAATATAATCCATAAATCATTATATATTTAATTGAAACACTATTACAATCAAACTATTTTATAATGAAACTATCATTATAAATATTTCTAATATAAGAACTAAAAATATTTTAAAATGCTGAAAAAATAGATTCAAAGTATTATTGAAATTTAATCTTAATTATACAGCTTAAAGTATTATCACTCTTGGTATAACAAATGTGTTATAAATAACCATGGGGTATGTATTATGAATTGAATTGTGTTATAATATAATATTAGCAATACAAATGAAAGGTTGATATTCTTGGAAATAAGATTAAAGGGATTGGAAGAAACAAAGGAGTTTGGGATTAAATTAGGTAATATACTAAAAAGTGGAGATATTGTTTGTCTAAATGGAGATTTGGGTGCAGGTAAGACTACTTTAACCAAATCAATAGGGCTAGGTCTTGGAGTTACTGACTATATAACTAGTCCGACTTTTACCTTAATTAACCAATATAATGGGAGACTTGCAGTTTATCATTTTGATGTATATAGATTGGAAAATGTAGATGAACTCTATGATCTAGGATTTGATGAATATTTCTATGGAAAAGGAGTTTGTATTATAGAATGGGCAGAAAAAATAGAAAAATTATTGCCTAAAGAAAGAATAGTATTAGATATAGAAAAGGGTAAAGATATAGATGAAAGGGTAATAAAAATAACAGGACATGGTAATAGATATATAGATATACTTAAGGAGTTGGAGAGGAATTGAAAATATTAGCTTTGGATACATCAACTATGATGGCAACATGTGCTGTACTAGATGAAAGTAGGGTACTAGGGGAGTATTCATTAAATCAAGAAGAAACTCATTCAGAAAAACTAGTGCCTATGGTTAAAGAAATATTAGATAGTCTAAATTTAAATGTTAGCGATATTGATCTTTATGGAGTCGCTATAGGTCCCGGTTCATTTACTGGACTTAGAATTGGAGTAGCAACTATAAAGGCCTTTGCTCATCTATTTAAAAAGCCTGTAGTAGGTATATCTACCTTAGAAGCTTTAGCCTTTAATCTGCCTTATGGGAAAACAATTGTGCCAATGATAGATGCAAGAAGGGACAGGGTTTATACAGGTATATATACATGGGAAGATGGTAAAATTAAGATAGTAATGGAACCTGATGTATTAGATATATACCATCTATTAGATATTCTTAATAAGTCATATGATAAAGTACTAGTAAATGGAGATGGATCCATATTACATAAGGAAAAAATTTGGGAAGGATTAAAAGGAAAAGTAGAATTTTCAACTATTGGTCAGAATTTCTGTAGAGCTACTAGTATTGGAGAGCTAGCCCTTATAAAGTATAATGAAGGATTTGTAGATGATTATTATACTTTGGTACCAGAATATTTAAGAGAGTCTCAGGCTCAAAGGGAATTGAGAGAAAAGGAGCAAGGATAACATGGATATTATTATCCGTAAAATGGAGGAAGAAGATTTAGATAGAATTATGGAAATCGAAAAGGATGCCTTTACCACTCCCTGGCCTAAGGAGTCCTTCTTATTAGAGATTACAAAAAATCAGTTAGCTAGGTATATAGTAGCTGAAATAGACGATGTAGTGGCAGGATATGGTGGTATATGGATGATATTAGACGAGGGACATATAACTAATATTGCAGTAGAGAGTAAATATAGAAAAATGGGTGTAGGTAAAGCTATAGTAGAAGGACTTATTTATCTATGTAGTAAAGAGAGAATTAGTGCAATGACTTTAGAAGTAAGAGAATCTAATATAGTTGCCCAAAATTTATATAAGAAATATGATTTTGTTGAATCGGGAATTAGACCAAATTATTATGCAGATGATAATGAAGATGCAATAATTATGTGGAAAAAATTATAGAATTAAGAGGTGTTAGATTATGTTAACATTAGCCGTAGAGACTTCCTGTGATGAGACCTCTTGTGCTGTGATTAAAAATGGCAGAGAAGTTTTATCTAATATAATATCTTCTCAAATAGATATACACCGAAAATTCGGTGGCGTAGTACCAGAAATAGCATCAAGAAAACATATTGAAAGTATAAATCCAATAATACAAGAAGCGTTGGACAAAGCAAATGTTGGTTTTAATGATATAGATTTAATAGGGGTAACTCAAGGACCAGGTTTAGTGGGAGCTTTGCTAATAGGAATATCAGTTGCTAAATCATTGGCTTATGGATTAGATATACCTATTATTGGAGTAAACCATATTGAAGGACATGTATGTGCAAATTATATTGAGCATAAAGACTTAGAACCTCCTTTTACTTGTTTAATAGTCTCTGGTGGGCATACCTATTTAGTACAAGCAAATAGTTATACTAACTATGAATTAATAGGTCGAACAAGAGATGATGCAGCAGGAGAAGCATTTGATAAGGTAGCTAGAGCGTTAGGACTTCCTTATCCAGGTGGGCCAATTATAGATAAACTATCCACAACTGGAAACAAAGAAGCCATAGATTTTCCAAGGGTATTATTAGAGCCAAAATCCTATGATTTTAGCTTTAGTGGACTCAAGACAGCAGTATTAAATTATTTGAATCAAAAGGAACAAAAAGGTGAGGAAATTATAATAGAAGATGTAGCCGCATCTTTTCAACAAGCTGTATTAGATGTGCTTGTGGATAAGTCCTTTAGATTAGCTAGAGAAAGAAATTCAAATAAAATTATATTAGCTGGTGGAGTAGCTGCAAATCAAGGCTTAAGATCCATGATGGAAGAAAGGGGGAAGAAGGAAAAGATAGAAATATTCTACCCATCTAGGATATTATGCACAGATAATGCTGCAATGATTGGTGCAGCTGCCTATTTTAATTATAAAGAAGGAAAAGAATCAGATCTTTATCTAAATGTCATACCAAATCTAGACTTAATCTGATATCTTTTAACAAATTATTCCACAAATTGTCCACATATAAAAAATCAATTTATTATAAATTTATGTGGGCAATGTGGATAAACTGAGGAAAACCTTAAAATATAGGCCTTGTATTGTGGATAAGGTTGTGGGTATTGTGTATAATATGTGAATTATATGTGGAATTACGCTTCAGTTAATGAAATCCATTCATCATATAGATCATCTAGTTGAAGCTGAATTTTCTCTCTTTTCTTTGTCAATTCAACAATTTTTTCAGGTATCTCATATATTAAAGGGTCACAAAGAAGGTTGTCTAATTCTTCTAGTTTACATTCTTCTTCAGCTATTCTTTTTTCTACATCAGATATTTCTTTTCTTTTAGCTCTTTCCTCTTTTTCTAATTCCTTTTCTCTTCTTTTTTCTAGTTTTATTTGAGTTTTTGTTTTACCATCATCTTCATCCTCTACGTATAGTAATTCATTTTTCTTTTCTAGATAATAATTATAATTTCCTAAATATTCTTTAATTCCTTCGCTGGTTAAATCCAAGATCTTATCTGTTACCCTATTTAGAAAGTATCTGTCATGTGATATTACAAATAATGTGCCATCATAATCAAGTATAGCCTCTTCCAGCACTTCCTTAGAATCAATATCTAAATGGTTTGTAGGCTCATCCATTAGAAGAAAGTTTGCATTAGATAGCATTAGCTTTAATAAGGAAAGTCTACCTTTTTCTCCACCACTAAGATCAGAGATTTCCTTAAATATATCATCTCCTATAAACATAAATTGACTAAGAATTGTCCTTATTTGATAGTGGTCAAAGGTTGGGTTCTCATCCCATATTTCATCTATGATGGTTTTATCTAGATTTAGACTTTTCATTTCTTGATCAAAATAACCACTAACAACATGATGACCAATATTTATATTTCCATTATCTTTAGGAATTTGTCCCAAAATTATTTTAAATAAAGTAGTTTTTCCTATACCATTTGCACCAATAAGACCAACCTTTTCTCCTCTATAGATATTAAAATTTATATCTTTTAATAACTTAAACTCACCAAAGGACTTCTCTAAGGATTCAACTCTGAGTACATCTCTGCCAGATTTAATACGAGGCTCGAATCTTATTCTAGTCTTCTTTTGGTCAGTAGGTTTAGTCATTATTTTCATTTTATCTAATATTTTTTGTCTACTTTGAGCTTGTTTTATATATCTAGAACCTCCGTAGTTCATAAATCTACTGATGATTTCTTCCTGTCTCTTTATTTCTTTTTGTTGATCCTCAAAATGTTTCTTATATATTTCTAATTCTTTTTTTCTTCTTGTCATAAAATTAGTATAATTAGTATTGTAAATATTTAATTTTAAGTTTTCTATATGAAATATTCTATTTACAACATTATCTAAGAAATACCTATCATGGGATATTATTAAAGCTGCTCCTTTATAATCCTTTAAAAACCTTTCTAACCAATCTATAGCCTCTATATCTAAATGGTTAGTAGGTTCATCTAATAGTAGAATATCTGGTTTTTCGAGTAGTAATTTAGCCAAAGATAAACGAGATTTTTGTCCCCCACTAAGGACATTAACTTCTTTTTCCATGTCCTCCTCGTTAAAACCTAAGCCTTTAAGAATTCCTTTGATTTCTGATTTATATCCATAACCATTTAAGGATAAAAACTTTTCTGACATATGTGCATATTCATCCATTAATATATTTAGTCTTTCTGTTGTACCATTTGCACTTTCTGAAGATATTTCATGCTCAAGAGTTCTTAAATTTTCTTCCATTTTTATTAGAGGAAGGAAGACTTCCATACATTCATCAAAAACAGTCTTATTGCTTTCTATTTTCGTATGTTGCTTTAAATATCCAATTTTTATATCCTTTTGAATATATATATATCCACTATCTTGTTGTATTTCACCACTTAAAATATTGAAAAGAGTAGTTTTGCCTGAACCATTTAGTCCAATTACTCCGATTTTATCTCCATCTTCTACAGTGAAACTAAGGCTATCCAAAATAGTATCTATCACATAAGTTTTAGTTATATTGCTACATGAAAGGACTAACATTTTATTTCCTCCTAAATATTATTCTCCTACTAATGAATAGGAAAGTTCTACTCTAATGTTCTAGTATTAAGAACTTGACTAGATTGAGTTTTAAGCAGATTGCCGAAATCTTTGATTTCGTGCAGGTTGCTTATTCAGTGGACAAAAAGGGCTTCCTTAATATGATCTGTTAGAAGTCCTTTTAATATTGTACCAAAAAAAATGATCCTTTTCCATTGTCTTCGATACCCCTATATGGTAAAATAAAATAAATTTATCTGATAGTAAAGGAGAAATAATGGATATATATATTGATGAGAAAGCCAAGGAATATATAGAGACTGAGTCTGAAGATAAATCTGTACAGGTTACGGTTATGAAAGTGGGAGGAGGATGATGCGGGGCTTATCAACCATCAGTGAAGATGGGAAAACCTTATAATGAAAGTTCTTTTAATATGTATAAAATAGAAGATATAAATGTATATGTTTCACCTAGTATTAGAGTGCGTAATAACAAATTAAAGATTAGTTTCAGTAAGTTTTTTTGGATAAAATCTTTAAATGTAGATGGTATAATTTTATAATAAAATAGAGAAAATACTCCTACAAAAGTGAGGAGTATTCTAGGATTTTAGATTTAATTCCATTGCCATTGAAGATAAAATTGGATCAATTAAATTTAAATCGCATTTGCCTTCTTTGGTATAATGGATACAATTGAGGCAGTTTTCGTATTTGTCTTCATAAGCACGTGCAGAGGATGTGAGGGTACTTGATGCAAGATTATTTCTCGAGGGGTCGTATTCATTACAATATAGAGCTATTTTTCTAAGTTGTTCTTTGCTTGCCATTCAAATCACTCCCTTCAATAGTTATTGTGTCAAAAAAGTAATTAAATATTCAAAAAACATTATATGAGTAAATTGACATATTAATATCAGAATGTTATAATAGTCTGTAAAATATTATTAGGTGGTGATTATAGAATGGACAGAGACAACAAGGTTTCCATAACGGTTATAAGGAGATTGCCAAAATATTATAGATATTTGGGAGATTTGTTAAATAAAGGAATCAATAGGATTTCATCGCAAGAATTAAGTAAGATGACTGGCTTTACAGCTTCTCAAATAAGGCAGGATTTAAATAATTTCGGTGGATTTGGACAACAAGGCTATGGATATAATGTAGAAGAATTACATAGTCAATTAGGAAAGATACTTGGATTAGAGACTATATATAGAGCTGTAGTAGCAGGTGCAGGAAACCTAGGTCAAGCCATAGCAAATTATAAAGGTTTTGAGGATGCTGGATTTAAGGTGTTATCACTGTTTGATAAAAATCCAAAAGTCATAGGACTAAAAATTAGAGATATCGAAATAAGAGATGTAGATACAATGGTTGATTTTATCAAAGAGAACAATGTAGATATAGGAATTGTTACTTCTCCAAGAGATAGTGCTCAAGAATTAGCAGATACCTTTATTAAAGCAGGTGTAAAGGGAATATGGAATTTTGCTCCAATAGACTTAAATGTGCCTGAAGATATGATTGTTGAAAATGTACGTTTAAATGAGAGCTTATTTACACTTTCTTATTTCTTGAGAGAGAAGTATAACAAATAGAATTAAGATGTTAATATAATGACAACAATTATAAAGAAATGTTAATAAAATAGGAAAAAGGTCTAAAAAAAGGTCTAATTAATCAAATTATTTGATTAATTAGACTTTTTGTATTAAAAATTAAAGATAAATATTTAACAATATTAGTGGAAATAAAAAATTAAATAGATTATAATGAAATTATAAGGATAGCCAATATATTAGGGAGGGAAATAATATATGAATTTCAATTTAACTAAAGAGCAACAAATGGTAAGAAATGTAATGAAGGAATTCACTGAAAAAGAAGTGAAGCCTATTGCTGCTGAGATTGATGAAACGGAAAGATTTCCGAGGGAAACTGTTGAAAAAATGGCAAAGTATAATATGTTAGGTATACCTTTTCCAGTTGAGTACGGTGGGTCAGGTGGAGACGAATTAGCATATGCCATAGCGGTGGAAGAATTGTCAAAGGCTTGTGCTACTACAGGAGTTATATTATCAGCCCATACATCTTTAGGATGTTGGCCGATATATAAATATGGAACAGAAGAACAAAAACAAAAATATTTAGTTCCTTTAGCAAAGGGAGAACATTTAGGAGCTTTTGGTTTAACGGAGCCGAATGCTGGTACAGATGCAGCTGGACAACAAACTACAGCAATACTTGATGGAGATCATTATATATTAAATGGTACAAAGATATTCATTACAAATGGAGGACAGGCAGATACATATATAATATTTGCTATGACTGACAAAAGTAAGGGAACTAGAGGAATATCTGCATTTATAGTAGAGAAAGATTATCCAGGATTTAGTATCGGAAAAATAGAAGAAAAAATGGGTATTAGAGCCTCAGCTACTGCAGAATTAATATTCCAAAATTGTAGAGTTCCAAAGGAAAATTTATTAGGTAAAGAGGGAGAAGGTTTTAAAATTGCAATGGGTACCCTTGATGGTGGTAGAATCGGAATAGCTGCTCAGGCTCTTGGTATAGCAGCAGGTGCATTAGATGAAACCGTAAAATATCTAAAGGAGAGACAACAATTTGGTAGACCAATAGCTAAATTCCAAGGTCTTCAATGGATGGTAGCAGATTTAGCTACAGAGATTGAAGCAGCAAGACTTCTTGTTTATAGAGCAGCATATAATAAGGCTAATAATCTTCCATATAATAAGGAAGCAGCTATGGCTAAATTATTTGCAGCAGAATGTGCTATGAATGTGACTACTAAATGTGTTCAACTATTTGGTGGATATGGATATACAAAGGATTATCCTATGGAAAGAATGATGAGAGATGCGAAGATTACTGAAATATATGAAGGTACATCTCAAGTTCAACAAATGGTTATAGCAGCTCAAGTATTAAAATAATTTGTTAAGGAGGAAGAAAATGAATATTATAGTATGTTTAAAACAAGTACCAGATACTAATGAAGTTAAAATAGATCCAGTTCGTGGAACTCTTATTCGTGAAGGAGTACCAAGTATTATAAATCCAGATGATAGAAATGCTTTAGAAGAAGCTTTAAGACTTAAGGATGAACATAAGGATGTTAAAATAACAGTATTAAGTATGGGACCTCCTCAAGCAGATGTTGCACTTAGGGAAGCATTAGCCATGGGAGCAGATGAAGCAGTATTGCTAAGTGATAGAGCTTTTGCTGGGTCTGATACTTGGGCTACATCCACAGCTTTGGCAGCAGGAATTAAAAAGATTGAAGATTATAGCATTATTTTCTGTGGTAGACAAGCAATAGATGGAGATACTGCACAAGTTGGGCCTCAAATTGCCGAGCATTTAAATTTACCTCAAATAACTTATGTTGAAGAATTAAAGATTGAAGATAATAAAGTTATAGCTAAGAGAGCATTAGAAGACGGACATTTTGTAATAGAATCAAATATGCCTGTACTCCTAACAGCTATAAAGGAATTAAATGAGCCAAGATATCCTTCTATTAAAGGTATATATGATGCTCATAGAGATAATAAGGTAAAGATTTGGTCAGCTAAAGATGTAGATGCTGATTTCAGTAATCTTGGTTTAGATGGTTCCCCTACTCAAGTAAACAAATCTTTTACACCGCCAGGAAGATCTGGTGTAGGTGAGGTATTACAAGGAAATCCTAAAGAATCAGTTAGAGAGCTAATAGTTAAATTGAGAGAAAAACATCTTATTTAATATAATCATTAGATAAAGGAGGAAATTTAAATGGCTGTAAAAGTTATAGAATTGAAATGTATTGGCTGTGGAAAATGTGTCAGAGTATGTCCCTTCGAAGCTATAAATATGATAGATAAAAAGGCTAAAATAAACGATAAATGTACGGCTTGTGGTCAATGCGTAGAAGCATGTCCAGTAGATGCAATAGAAAAGGAAGAGAAAAAATTTAGAGCTGGCGGAGTAGATGTAAGTTTATATAGAGGTGTTTGGGTATTTGCAGAACAAAGAGATGGAAATCTATTAAATGTGGCTATAGAGTTAGTTGGAGAAGGGCGAAAAATAGCTGATGCTCTAGAAGTACCGCTTACTGCAGTTTTACTTGGAAATAATATAGATGGTTTAGCTGAAAAACTTGTTAAATATGGTGCGGATGAAGTTTTATATGCTAATCATGATCTATTAAATGTATATACAACTGATGGCTATACTAAAGTAATTTATGATTTAATCAAGGAAAGAAAGCCTGAAATTATGTTAATTGGTGCTACAAATATCGGTAGAGATTTAGGACCTAGAATATCTGCAAGAGTACACACAGGTCTTACTGCTGACTGTACAAAATTAGACGTAGATTTAGAAAATAGAAGACTTATGCAAACACGTCCAGCATTTGGTGGTAATCTAATGGCAACAATCATATGTCCAGATCACAGACCACAAATGTCTACAGTTAGACCAGGAGTTATGGAAAAGGCAAAATATGATGAAAATAGAAAAGGCAATATAGTTAAGTTTACTCCAGACTTAAAAGATGAAGATATAAGAGCTAAAGTTACGGAAGTAGTTAAAGGTGGAAAAGCAGAAGTACAATTAGAAGAATCCAAGATAATAGTATCTGGAGGTAGAGGACTTGGAAATCCAGAAGGATTTAAACTAATTGAAGATTTAGCTAAAAAGCTTGGTGGAGTAGTAGGTGCTTCCCGTGCTACAGTTGATGCTGGCTGGATAGAGCATAGTCATCAAGTAGGACAAACAGGAAAAACAGTTAGACCTTCACTTTATGTTGCCTGCGGTATTTCAGGAGCTATTCAGCATTTAGCTGGTATGCAAGAATCTAAGGTAATAGTAGCTATAAACAAAGATGCAGATGCTCCTATATTTAAAGTTGCTGACTATGGTATAGTTGGTGATGTTTATGAAGTTTTACCAGAGCTTATAGAAGCATTAGATAATGTTGATGATATAATGGAAGCTTTTAAGGCAATGAACAAATAACAATTAAAAAAGATAATTAACGATTAAGAGAGAACAAAGAACAATTAAAAGATTAATGGCTTTAATGTTTTTTAATTGTTAATCGTTAATTAAACTAATATTCTGAAAGGTTTACAAAAAAATTTGCTTGTGTTATAATTTCAATGAAATGATATACGACTAAAAATAAAGTTTCGCTATTAAAATTATAGGGAGGTTTTGTACAATGTCAAAAGAAAGTTTAAATCCATTAGAAAGTGCCCAGTTACAAGTTAAGCATGCTTGTGATGCATTAGGACTAGAACCAGCAGTTTATGAATTACTTAAAGAACCACAAAGAATTATAGAAGTTTCAATTCCAGTTAAAATGGATGATGGAACAGTAAAAGTATTTAAAGGCTATAGATCATCACATAATACAGCTATTGGACCTGCTAAAGGTGGAATTAGATTACATCCAGGAGTTAACCCAGATGAAGTTAAGGCTTTGTCAATTTGGATGACATTCAAATGTGGAGTTATGGGAGTTCCTTATGGTGGAGGAAAAGGTGGAATCACTGTTGACCCACTTACACTATCCCAAGGTGAATTAGAAAGACTATCCAGAGGATATATACAAGGACTTTATAAGTACTTAGGAGAAAAAATAGACGTTCCAGCTCCAGACGTAGGATCTAACGGACAAGTTATGGCTTGGATGGTAGATGAATATATTAAATTAAACAATGATAACATGGCTCTAGGCGTACTTACTGGTAAACCAGTTGCATGGGGTGGATCACAAGGAAGAAACGAAGCTACAGGATTTGGAGTTGCAGTTATAGCAAGAGAAGCAGCTAGAGAATTAGGTATGGATATGACTAAGATAACTGTTGCTATCCAAGGTTTCGGAAACGTGGGTAGATATACAGTTAAAAACGTACAACGCCAAGGTGCAAAAATTGTAGCTATAGCTGAATGGGCACCATCAGTTGGAACTTATGCATTATATAATGAAGATGGATTAGATTTCTATGATATGGAAGCTTATTTCAATGAGCATAGAAATTTAGTTGATTATCCAAAGGCAAAAATGATTTCCTTAGATGAGTTCTGGACACTTGATGTAGATATGCTAATTCCAGCAGCTTTAGAAAATGCTATTACAGAAGACGTTGCTAAAGTTGTAAAAGCTAAATTGATTTGTGAAGCAGCAAACGGGCCTGTTACACCAGGTGCAGATATTATACTAAAAGAAAGAGGAATTCCAGTTACTCCAGATATTTTAACAAATGCTGGTGGAGTTACAGTTTCTTACTTTGAATGGGTACAAAACCTACAAGGATATTATTGGTCAGAAAAAGAAGTAGAAGAAAAACAAGAAGTTGAAATGGTTAAAGCATTTAATGAAATATGGAAGCTTAAAAATGAGTATAATGTTACAATAAGAGAAGCAGCTTACATGATTTCAGTTAAGAAAGTTGCTGAAGTAATGAAATTAAGAGGATGGTATTAATATAAAAAAGACTGGCTTAGGCCAGTTTTTTTATTGACAAATTTTCCATAATTATCTATACTATAATAGTGACCGACCAGTCGGTCACTATTATTATATATTGGGAGGGCTAGTATGTTATCTAAATTTAGTGTAAGAAAACCTTATACAGTAGTTGTAGCTGTAATCTTAGTATTGATATTGGGAGCTGTATCTTTTATTAATTTACAGACAGATTTACTTCCTAGTATAGATCTACCATATCTAGTGGTTATAACTTCATATCCTGGAGCAAGTCCAGAAGAAGTAGAGATGGTAGTTACAAAACCTATAGAGCAAGTAGTTGCTACTACTAGCAATATAAAAAATATTAGTTCAGTATCGCAGGAAAATTCATCAATAGTTATATTAGAGTTTAACAATGATGCTAATATGGATTCATCCATAATAGAGATCAATGGAAGTCTTGATTTAATTAAAGGAGCATGGAATGATTCTGTTGGTTCACCTATGATTATAAGGTTAAATCCAGATATGCTGCCAATAATGGTTTCATCTGTAAATGTAGAAGGTATGGATGTAGCTGAGATTTCTGATTTTGTAAGTCAAAAAATAATGCCTGAATTGGAAAGCATAAATGGAGTTGCATCTGTTTCGGGAGTGGGACTTGTTGAAGAAAATATTGAAGTATTTATTAATCCAGATAAAATAGAAAACCTAAATAAGAAAATATTAGATAAGGTGGATTCCAAACTCTCTCAAGCGGGAGATCAGTTAGAAAGTGCTAAAAAAGAAATTAAGGACGGAAAGGCTAAGTTAGCTTATGAAGAAAAAAATCAAAATGAAAAACTTATAGAAGGAGAAAAAGTAATAGCTGGGGCTAAGGAACAAATAATTCAAGGAGAAACCAGTATCAATGCTGGATTGGAAGAATTAAATAAAAATAAAGATAGTCTTGAAAATATATTAAAAGAAATGAATGAAAAAGAGGAAGAATTAAAGTCCATAGAATTTTCATTACTAGCCATTAGCAGAGAATTGACTCAAGAAGAAAAGATTCAGCTAGAAACAGTTAAACAAGGTATAAAAGAAATATCACAAAAGAAAGTAGAAACAAATGCTGCATTATCATCAATAGAGTCTAAAATAAAAGAAGTCGAAAAAGAAAAGGCTAATCTTGAAGAAAAGAAAAAAGAGTTGAATATACAAGAAGAACAAATAATCAAAGGCAAAGCTACATTAGCAACTGAAATGAATAAAGCAAGGTCCCAGATTATTAATGGAGAAGAAGCTTTAAATCAAAAAATAGATGAGTTTGAAAAGGCTCGAGAAGAAGCCTTCAAACAAGCATCTTTAGAAGGTGTAATCTCTACAAAGATGATTTCTGGGATACTGGCAGCACAAAATTTTTCAATGCCAGCGGGTTATATTTCTGAAGAGGGTACTGATCATTTAGTTAAAGTTGGAGATAAGATAAAAGATATAAATGAGATTAAAGGGTTACTTCTATTTGATACAGGAGAAGATGGAATAGGTAAGATTAATCTTGAAGATGTAGCAGATATAAGCTATATAGATAATTCAGAGGATATATATGCAAAGGTAAATGGAAATAATGCAGTAATCTTAACTTTTCAAAAACAAAGTAATTTTTCTACAGCAGAGGTATCGGACAATATAAGAGAAAAGATGAAAAAATTATCATCTGAAAATATTGGGTTAGATTTTACTACCTTAATGGATCAAGGAGTTTATATTGATATAGTTGTAGATTCAGTATTAGAGAATTTAATCTATGGTGGAATATTGGCTATATTGATACTCATCATATTCTTAAGAGATATAAAGCCTACATTTATAATAGCAGTATCTATACCCATAAGTATAGTATTTGCGATTGCAATGATGTATTTTACAGGGGTTACAATAAATATTATATCTTTAGCAGGGCTAGCTCTGGGAGTAGGTATGCTCGTAGACAATTCAATAGTTGTAATTGAAAACATATATAGATTAAGAAATGAAGGTGAAACTTCCATAAAAGCTGCTATAGAGGGAGCAAAAGAAGTCGCAGGAGCTATTTTTGCATCTACTCTTACTACAGTTTGTGTATTTTTACCAATAGTATTTACTAAAGGAATATCCAGACAGTTATTTACTGATATGGGTTTAACTATAGCTTACTCTTTATTTGCTAGCCTTATAGTGGCATTAACTTTAGTACCTACTATGGCGTCCACTATGTTGAAAAATACGAAGGAAAAGGAACACAAACAATTTGATAAGTTTATTGATGTATATGAAAAAATGCTAAGGTGGTCTTTAAAATATAAAACTGTCGTGATGATAGTGGTAGTAGGGTTGCTTGGGCTTAGCGGAATTCTTGCATTATCTATGGGTACATCCTTTATTCCAGAAATGGAAACCCCACAAATGTCCTTAGCACTTGAAATGCCGAAGGAAAGCACATATGAGGATACAATTGCTATGTCAGATATAGTAATAGACAGAATTATAGGTATAGAAGGAATAGAAGCCATAGGAGCATTTCAAAACCAAAGTATAGGTGGATTGTCATTGGGAAGTAATAAGGGAAATTCAATGTCCATGTATCTAATCCTTGATGAAAATAAAAAAATAAGCAATAAGGAAATAGAAGGACAAATAAGAAGACTAACAGAAGACTTAGACTGTGATATATCAGTGAATATATCTAATATGGATATGACCGTATTAGGAGGCTCTGGTATAGAAGTTTTAGTAAAGGGGAGAGAATTAGATACCTTACGAGATATTGCACTTGATATATCAAAAATACTTGAAGAAACTGAAGGAACTGTGGATATTTCAACTGGATTAGAAGAAAATACAACTGAAACGAGAATCACTATAGATAAAGAAAAGGCTATGGAAAATGGTCTAACAGTGGCTCAAGTATTTGGAGAAGTTAGTTCTATAATATCAAAAGGAAAATCTGCCACTACTTTATCTGTGGCAAATAAGGATTATCCAGTAATAGTAGTAGATGGAGAGAGTCAATCTATTGCAAGAAATGAATTGGAAGATTTAACAATTAAGTTTAATAAAAATGGTGAAGAAGCTGAAATAAGAATTGGAGACATTGCTAAAATCACGGAAGAGAGAGGTACTTCATCTATAAGCAGAAAATCTCAGGAAAGGTATATATCTATAAAAGCTAGCATTGAGGATGGATATAATATAGGACTTGTCAGCCGTGATTTTGAAAGCAAATTAAATAATTATAAGATACCAGAGGGATATACTATTGAATTATCAGGGGAAAATAAGATGATAAAGGATTCCTTTAAGGATTTAATTAATATGTTATTATTAGCAATTGCCTTTATCTATTTAATAATGGTAGCAGAATTTCAATCATTGCTATCACCATTTATAGTAATGTTCACAATACCTCTTGCATTTACAGGAGGACTATTAGCTTTAGCAATCACTGGATATGAAATTAGCTTAATTTCGATGCTTGGTTTCTTAGTTTTATCTGGTGTAGTAGTAAATAATGGGATAGTATTCGTAGATTATACTAATCAATTAAGGGAAAAAGGTATTGATAAAAGGGAAGCTCTGATATTAACAGGAAGAACTCGTATGAGGCCAATACTCATGACTGCTATAACTACTATACTTGGGTTATTTACATTATCCATAGGAGTAGGCGCAGGTGCAGAGATGCTTCAACCTTTGGCAATTGTAGCAATTGGAGGATTAGCCTATGCGACAATACTTACTCTTTTAGTAGTCCCAGTAATGTATGATTTACTTCATAAAGATAAAGTACGTAAGCTTTCAGCAGGAGGTGATAAGTAGATGATGAAGGATGTTGAATATTCGGAGAAAGAAATAGCCATATTTGAAGGATTAATTAATTTAATTAAAGAGGGAGCTAATCCTTACTCCATTAAAGTATCTGATATAGCCATAGCATCTAATGTAGGAAAAGGAACGATTTATGATTATTTTGATTCAAAGGAAGAGGCTATATCTAGGGCTATAATCTATAATATAATTCATGAGGCAAAAAATGCATTCGAGAGAATAAATTCTAAGGATAATTTTAAAGATAAGTTTTATGAAATATTAAAAATTCTAGTAGATAATATGGAAAGCAATTTTTGTACGTTAAATATGCTATTATCTGTTGGTGGAATTCAAGAATTCTATGAATATATTAGGGATGAAAATTATGATTTATCTAGATTTATAATTATAATCAATGATGAAATTAATAGGTTATTAGAATTAGGTTTTAAGGAAGGAATAATTAATACCACTGAATCTAAATACTATCAAATAACAGCAGTAAAAGGATCAATATCAGGATTTGTTCATTATATTAGTAGAAAAGATATATATAAAGATACTAGTGTAGAAGAGGCAATGAATGAATCATATAAATTATTAATAAAATCATTAAACTAAAAAACTGGCATATGCCAGTTTTTTAGTTATAAAATGGGGTAAACTATAATAGAACTAATAATAAATTTTAAGGAGAATAATATGAAATATACTATAATAGAAGAAAAAGATAAAATCATTTTAAAGGATATAAAAAATTTTAACCCTAAACATATATTTGAATGTGGGCAAGCCTTTAGATGGTATGTAGAAGAGGATAAATCATATACAACGATAGCCTATGGTAAGGTAATAAATGTAAAGAAAGAGAATAATGATATTATACTGTCCAATACAAATTTGCAGGACTTTAATAATATCTGGTATCATTATTTTGATTTAGGAAGAGATTATGATGAGATAAAGAAAGAATTATCTAAAGACCCAATATTAGCCGAGGCAATTGAATTCGGAGAGGGAATTAGGATACTTAATCAAGAACCCTTTGAAATGGTGATATCCTTTATAACTTCCGCAAACAATCAAATACCTAGGATAAAAAAGTCTATAGAATTAATGTCTAAACATTATGGGGAAAAAATAAAAACAGATGAAAATTTCTCAGGTTTGGAATATTATAGTTTTCCTACATCAGAAGGCTTATCAAAAGCTAGACCAGAGGATTTAAAAGAAGTCTGTAAAGTAGGGTTTAGAGGAGAGAGGATTGTAGAGACGGCAAATATTATAGCCAAAGGAGAATTGGATTTAAATTCAATTTATAATTTAACTAGAGATGAAGGAAAAGAACTTCTAATGACGTTGCCAGGAGTCGGACCAAAGGTATCTGATTGTATATTATTATTTGCTTTTAACAAGGATGATGCTTTTCCAGTAGATGTATGGGTTAAAAGAGTAATGGAGCATTTCTATTTGAAGGAAGATACAAATGTAAAATTAATAGGTTCTCATGGGGCTAGGATATTTGGCAGACTTGCAGGATTTGCACAACAATATTTGTTTTACTATGCGAGAGAATTAGGTATAGGAAAATAGAATTGTAAATAATATGTAACTTTTTTCAAATAAAAGGTTGATATACTAAAATTAAATAGAGTAGATGTCTGGGATAATCCGTTATATAAGATAAATAGTCCCTGATACATTGAAGGAGAGGCATGTTATGAAATATTCTAAGGTTTTAATAGGAATTATATTAATATTTCTTATGAGCCTCTTATTTTTGTTTTTTGTAAAGGAGCAGAGGAACTCTATTTTGCTATGGAAAGATCAACATATACCTATAAAGATAAAAGAAAATGTTAAAGAATATGCCCTAGGAAATATCAATGGAGATAATAAAGATTATTTAGTAGTATTGACAGGAGCAAGATGGAAAAAGTTTGGTAAAGAAGTAGTTATTTTTTCATTAGAAGAAATGGAAGAAATATATAGGCGAGACTTTTCAGAATTTAAACCTTGGAAAATAGCTATAGGAGATATAGATGGGGATGGAAAAGATGAGATATCTATAGGAGTATATAAGAAATCTCCTCTTCATCAAGTAATGGCCAAAAGACCATTTATATATTCCTTTGAAGATAGAAAATTAGAACCAAAATGGAGAGGATCAAGATTATCCAGACCTTTTATTGATTATACTTTTTTCGATATAGATGGAGATGGAATAGATGAAATATTATCTATTGAAATCCTAGAAAATGATAGAAAAGTTATTAACACATATAAATGGAAAGGTTTTGGATTTGAGGGATATTTAGAAACTAAGGACAATGAAGATATTACTAGGTTAATAGTGAAAGAAAATAAAGTATATATTGATATTAAAGAAGGAAAAGAGAAATACTTAGGGATGATAAAATTACAAAATAATAATTTAATAATAGAAAGGGTGGACTAGAGTGAAAAGAAAATCATTATACTCAATCATTTCTTTGATATTGGTTTTATCTATTATTATGACTGGATGTATTGGAAAGGAAGTAAATAAAATAGAAAAAGAAGACCTTGCCAATGTACCAGATTTTAACGAAAATAAAGAAGAAACCAATATCGAAGTAAATCAGGGGTTAGTCAATATAGGAGTTCCTTATGAGCCTATAGAATTTGAGGTAAAAGTGGAGCCCTATAAGGTAGAGGCTGATTTATCTAATATTGAAAATTTAAAGATATTTGGTGAATTTTCTGAAGAACAGCTAGAGCTTTTGGTGAAAAATAATTTTGTGGTAAATCCTACGAAAAAAGAGCAATTATTTTATATCTACGAAGATAACGAATATAAAGATATTCCTTCTTTTATTACTACTGATTCTATTTTGCAAGTATATCATATATTTTATGACTATACTTTAAGGACATTAGAAAATGATAAACTAATAGCCCTAATAAAGGGAATGACAGAAAAAAGTTTAGTTGATGTTATTGATTTATATGGCAAACTGAAAGATGGAGAAGTAAAGGATGCCCAACTAAAAAACATAGCATATTTTTCTGTTGCACAATTGCTATTGGGAAATCAGCTTCCAGAGAATATGCCAAAGGAGTCTAAAGAAATAGCCTTGGAGGAATTGGAAAAGATCAATACTCACTCTGGATTTGAGAAATCCAGCTTGTTTCCATATGATTTAGATTATAGTCAGTTCACAGTAAGAGGACATTATACTAGATCTGAAGATTTTGAAAGATATTTTAAAGCTATGACGTGGTATGGTCAGGCACCATTTCCATTATATTTTAGTGATGGAGAAAGAAATATAGAGCAAACTCTTCAAGCTCTATTGATAACTTATAGTTTATATTCAGATAAAGAAAACTATAATAAATGGGAGAATATATATGAACCAACAAATTTCTTTGTAGGAAACTCTGATGATTTAAATATTTACCAATATGGAGAGTTATTATTTAAAATATATGGAAAAAATCCTGATTTAAATAAACTTAATAATGAGAAAAAATTAGATGAATTTTATAAAGAAGCAGATAAACTTCCAGAACCAAAAATAAAGCCGAAATATACTTCAGTAACTACTCCCGCAGGCAAACAGTTCAGATTTATGGGGCAAAGGTACGTCCTTGATGCTGAAATAATTCAAGAATTAGTGAAACCAATAGAAAGACCAATACCATCAGGACTTGATGTAATGGGAGTTCTAGGTTCTGAAAGAGCAAAGGAAATTCAATTATCTAAAGAAGAAAACCAAGGATGGCAAGCTTATCCAAAAGAATTCGATAGACTAAGAGATAAGTTTGAGAGATTATCAGACAAACAATGGATGGGAAATATGTATCAAGGATGGCTCTGGACATTAAAGGGATTTTTAGAACCTTTTGGAGAAGGTTATCCATCTTTTATGACTAATGAAGCTTGGGTAGAGAAGGATTTAAATACAGCCCTTGGCTCTTGGTCAGAACTGAAACATGATACTATTCTTTATGGAAAGCAATCAGGTGCAGAAATGGGTGGCGCAGGATTTAAAGAAGTGGTAGGATATGTAGAGCCAAATATAGAGGTATATGAAAAATTATTATGGTTGACTAAATTCTCAAGAAAAAATTTATCGGCTAGGGGTCTAGATATAGAAGGAATAGATATGAAGATGGAAGAATTTGAAAAACTTCTAGATTTTTTAATAAGCTGTTCAATAAAAGAGCTTAAGAATGAAGCATTAACCATTGAAGAATATGAATATATCCAAGTTTATGGGGGTGTACTAGAGCGTTTAACAGCTTCTTTTGCAGGAGATTATTTGCGTTGGTTTGAAATAACCTCTGAAACAGATAAAAATATGGCAGTAATAGCAGATTTCCATACAATAGCACCAAATTCTTATAGCCAAGGAGGCTATATGGAGGCAGGAGTTGGACCTGCATATGAAATATATGTAGTGGTGCCTATAGAAGGAAAATTATATCTTACAAGAGGTGCTGTATTTAGTTATCATGAATTTATATCAGATATGAGATTAACAGATGAAAAATGGCAGGAAATGATAAAGGAAGATAAACAACCGAATATGCCAAAATGGACAAATTCTTTCGTAAGGGGAGGAAAGGGAGAGATACCTTATCCTGAGGATTATGAATAATTAATGATAAAAAATGGGATTCTTAAAAGAATTCCATTTTTTTATGTGGAAAAATTATCTTGAATAGGATATCCTAAATATATAATTATAAAGGTTTTCAGATTAAGAGGTGGAAAAATGTATAAGATTTTTGTTATAGAAGATGATGAAAAGATTTTAAATCTTATTAAAGACAGATTAGAGAGATATAATTATATAGTGACAACAGTGGAAGATTACTCTAACATAAAGGGAGAATTTATAAGAGAAAATCCTCATATAGTCCTTTTGGATATAAATTTACCTAATTATGATGGTTTCTTTTGGTGTAGAGAGCTGAGAAGTATATCTAAAGTTCCTATAATATTTATTTCAGCCAGATTTTCAGATATGGATCAAGTAATGGCTATAGAAAATGGTGGGGATGATTATATAACAAAACCTTTTTCCTTTGATTTGTTGCTGGCAAAACTAAAAGGGGCAATAAGAAGAACCTATGGTGAATATGCAGAAAGTAGCTCTAAGGATATATATGAAGTGGACGGAGTATATTTATATAAGAGCCAAAGTATAGTTGAATGGGAAGGAAAAAAGGTAGAGTTAAGTAAAAAAGAATTTGGACTCTTATATATTCTTATGTCTAATATAAATGAAATAGTGTCCCGGGAAATACTTTTAGAAGAATTATGGGATGATATTGAGTTTGTAGATGATAACACTTTATCAGTAAATATTGCTAGGTTAAGAAAACGCTTAGAGGATATAGGAATATATGATGCCATTCAGACTAAAAGAGGTCAAGGCTATTCAATGATAAAAACTTGGGATTAGGTGATAAAATGAAATTTAGAGATTATTTGAAAGACAGACTATTATATATCATTATATATTTAATTAGCACCTCTCTAGTTATAACTATAATGATGTTGGACTTAATAATTAGAAAAGAAAGGCTTCATACATCAAATATAATCTATGCATTTATTTTATCAACTATATTTCTAATAGTTTTTTTATCTATAGATTATATGAAAAAAAGGAAGTTTTATAATTTAATTAATAATAGATCAGATGAGAATATTGATTTAACTTATATATTTAATATTCCAGACAACATAAGCAGAGAATATGATTTTTTCAAAGAAGCATTAATTAGCAATTATCTTAAATATATAGATACATTAGAAAAATATAAAAAGTCTTTTGAAACTCAAAATTATTTTAATAATAGGTGGATTCATCAAATGAAAACTCCGGTATCAGTTATTAAACTTATTCTGGAGGATGAAAATCAAGGAAATTTGGATGAAAAGACTAAGAAGAACTATGAAAGTATTGAGGAAGAAATAGAGAAACTATCCCATGGATTAGAGATGGCTTTATACACATTAAGGGTTAGTAATTTTGAATTAGATTTTAAGGTGGAAGATGTTAGTTTGCTTGAAACCATTAGAAATATTATAAATGAGAATAAAAATGCTTTTATAGTGAATTCTATTTATCCTAAGATAAATTCTGAAGAAGATATAATAATTAAAAGTGATAAGAAATGGATTAAATTTGTAATCAGTCAAATAATATCTAATAGTATCAAATATTCAAAGGTTAAAGATAGCAGTAACAAGACTATAGATATAGAATTTTACAATAAAGATAATAAAACTATACTTTTAATTGAAGATAAGGGAGTAGGCATACCAAAACAGGATTTAGATAGAATATTTGATCCGTTCTTTACTGGAAAAAATGGTAGGAAATACTTAGAATCCACAGGCATGGGACTATATCTTGTGAAGGATGTATGTGATAAACTAGGTCATGGTATATATATAGAATCTATTGAGGGAGAAGGTACAAAATCAAGTATTATTTTTTATCATGGAAAAAGTATTTATGACCTAACCCAGTGAATGAACGAAGGTCCTAACGGACACCACTGAAATATATCCTACGGAGTAAACAGAGGTTGTGAGTAAATAGATTTGTGTTGCGAAACTGCGGAAAACAACCTAATCTAACAATATTGTAAGATAATATCTCCATTTGAAAGGGAAATCGATAGAAAGATTTCCCTTGAATTATTATGATATATATAGAAATACAAATCAGGAGGTAATAGAATGTCAGTATTGCAAACTAAAGATCTATCTAAAATATATGGTAGCAAGGGCAAAGGAGTATCGGTGAAAGCCTTAGATAATTTTAATATGAATATAAAAGAAGGAGAATTTGTAGGAATAATGGGTCCTTCAGGCAGTGGAAAGACTACCCTATTGAATATTCTTGCTACAATAGATTCTCCATCTTCTGGAGAAATTTTAATAAATGGAGAAAATCCCTATAGATTAAAGGAAGATAAGTTAGCTATATTCAGAAGAAAGAATTTAGGGTTTATATTTCAAGATTTTAATTTATTAGATACATTATCTGTAAAGGAAAATATAATACTTCCTTTAGTATTAGAAGGTTTCCTAAAAAGAGAAATAGAAAAAAAACTAGATGAAATAACATCCATATTAAATATCAAGGATATCCTAGATAAAAGAACCTATGAAGTATCAGGGGGACAGCAACAAAGGACTGCTTGTGCAAGGGCATTAATAAATAACCCTGCTATTATTTTAGCAGATGAACCTACTGGAAACTTAGACTCTAAGGCATCCTTTGATTTAATGAGCTCTTTAGAAAATATAAATGAAAAAAGAAAAGCTACTATAGTTATGGTAACTCATGATGCTTTTGCAGCTAGTTTTTGTAAAAGAATAATAATGATAAAAGATGGGAAGTTCTTCACTGAAATAGTTAAGGATTCTAATAGACAGGTATTTTTTAAAGAAATTTTAGATGCCTTATCCCTTCTTGGAGGTGGGTATAATGAAAATATCTAATATGGCTCTTAGCAATGTTAAGGGAAATCTATATAGATATGTAATGTATTATTTGAGTAATGCATTTGCTGTTACAGCATTCTTTATATTTTCCAATTTTGTATTCCATCCTTCTTTAAATTTTAAAAATATAGGCGGACATCCAGTGGCACAAATGGGGGTAATTAATAGTATGGTAGCCTGTCAAGTTATCATAGTAATGTTTTCAGTACTGTTTGTAGGGTATTCTACTTCCATATTTTTAAAATCTCGAGGAAGAGAGTTTGGATTACTATCTCTATATGGAATGACTACAAATCAAATAAGGAAATATGTTCTTATAGAAAATACTATAATATCTATTTTATCCATAGGAACTGGTATATTGTCAGGAGTTGCCTTTTCAAAATTATTTCTTATGGCGATGGAAGCATTTATGGATATTAACTTGCCATTTAATATTTCTCTTAAAGCTTTAGGTATTACTGCTTTGATTTTTTTTACCTTATTTGAAATAGTAAGCACTTTAATGCTTTTTAAAATAAAGAATAAGGAAATAATACAACAAATTAAAAGCAGTAAGATGCCTAAGGAAATGCCAAAGTTTTCAAAGAAGAAATCAATTCTTGGAGTTAGTTTATTAATATTGGGTTATGGTATAGCTTGGTTTGTAGAAGGAGTACTTGTGCCTTTGGCTATGATACCAGTTATATTTATAGTTGTAACTGGTAGTTATTTTATCTTTACTCAATTTAGTATAGCTGTAGCTAATAAAGTTTTAAAAAATGAAAATATAATTTATAAAAAAACTAATATAATATCTTATTCTCAAATGATATTTAAACTACAAGATACAGCTAAGGTATTGTTTTTAGCAGCTACTTTAGGTGCAATTACCTTTACTGCTACAGAAACCATATATTCATTTTTTACAGAGATATCAAGTATATCAGGAATTGATACGCCAGAAGATATTGCAATAATCCAAAAAGGGGAAACACTGAAGGATAATCAGAGTATAGAGAGAGTAAAAGAAATCCTAAAAAAATATGATTTAAAAACAAATGAGTTTCATACAGTTAAAAATATAAAGGTTAAAAATGAGTCTAAAAAAGCTAATGATAGTATCAGAGAAGAAATCTTACTCATATCAAATACTGATTATAATAAATTAGCTGTTTTCCAAGGTAAGGATAAAATTGAAGTGAAAGAAAATGAGGTAGTCTATAATTTTCCTTATGAGGTGTTTAGCTATAATGGTAAACCAGAGAAAATTAAAAGATATCCCCTTGAAACAGCAATATTAAGTTTAAATGAGGAAGTAAATGAATATAGGGTAAGCGAGGAGATACATGGTGGTGTTATGTCTCTTAATAAACTAGGATATTTTGATGCATTTATATTAAACGACAAAGACTATAACCATATATTAGAAATGACTAAAGAGGATGATATAGTTATATATAATGGAATAAAATTAGAAAAATGGAAGAGTTCCTTCGATGCTTCAGTTGAGATACAAGAGATGTTGGGTAGTAAATATCAAGGTAATTATTATTCTAAGTCAATTCCTTATAAAGACATCAGAAAAAGCTTTGGACTTACATTATTCATAGGATTTTTTATAGCCTTTTTATTCTTTATAGCTTCAGGCAGTATAATATATTTCAAATTATTCAACGAAGTAAAACAAGATAAAGTAGAATACGATATACTTAGAAAAATTGGAACTACAGAAAAAGAAATAAGTAAAGTAATAACAAAACAAATAGGGATTATATTCTTTTTACCTTTTGTAGTTAGTACTACACATTCTTTATTTGCATTGAAATCTCTTTCTAATTTACTTCAAAGAAATCTTTTTGCAAATGGTCTTGTAGTTGCATTAGGATATCTAGTATTTCAGGTGATTTATTTTATCATAATAAGAACAATGTATATAAGGAAAGTGAAATATAATTAAAAAATAAGATGAAAATGGAATTCTTTAAAAGGATTCCATTTTTTTATAGAAATTATCCTTAAAATGGTGTATCCTATTAAAATATAGTGAAAAGTGAATGGTGAATAGTTCTGAGCGAAAATTTTGGTTTTTTTAACTATTCACTAGGTAAACAAACCCTAAAGGGCTACCAAATTATACCCTGCGAGGCAAGTATAAGTAGCTAAGCAATGTACACAAAATAGAAAATCACAATTTTGGTATCCTGCTTATATTAGTTATTCATTATTCACTGAACTAATGGGGGTAGATTAACTATGCTAGGAACAATAGTAAATGCTTTAGCAATTATATTAGGTTCATTATTAGGTATAGGAGTAAAAAAAGGAATTAAAGATGATTATAAGAATACCATAATGGATGGTATAGGTCTTGCTGTAATTATCATCGGTATTATGGGGGGGATTAAGTCTGAAAATATTATCCTAGTTATAGGAAGTATTGTAGTAGGAAGTGTAATAGGTGAGGTAATTGGAATAGAAAATAAGCTTGATAATTTAGGGGATTTTCTACAAGATAAATTTGGAGGAAAAGATAGTAACTTCTCTAAGGGCTTTGTAACAGCTTCTTTAGTATATTGTGTTGGAGCTATGGCAATAGTTGGTTCTCTTGAGTCTGGAATACAAGGTAATCACCAAACTTTATTTGCAAAATCAATTCTTGATGGTATATCGGCTATAATATTTGCTTCAACTTTAGGCATCGGAGTTGCATTTTCAAGTATCCCAGTATTTATCTATCAAGGCAGCATTACTTTATTGGCTAATTTTATAAAAGATTTACTTACTGTACAAGTAGTAAATGAAATGTCAGCAGTAGGTGGCTTGCTTATTATGGCAATAGGAATAAATATATTAGGAATCAAGAAAATAAAGGTAGGAAATATGCTTCCAGCAGTTTTTATTCCTATTATTTACTATATATTAGTAAATTTAGTTAATTTAATAAGATAAGAATAGTAAATTAGAGAAAAAATAAGATTAATGGTTTAAAAGCCATATTTTAGCAAATAATACCTTAATATAGTCAAATTTCAGACTTGATTACATGATTTCATTTAAGTAACATATATATTGTACATATTAGCACTCAACGACAATGAGTGCTAATAAAATGAAGGATAAAACTAATATTAACATAAGGAGGTAGTATAACTATGAATCTAAGACCATTAGGTGATAGGATTGTAATTAAAAAAGTTGAGGTTGAAGAGAAAACAAAAAGTGGTATAGTTCTACCAAGTACTGCTAAGGAGCAACCACAAATGGCAGAGGTAGTTGCTATTGGTGCTGATATTACAAATGATGAAAAGAAAAAAGATCAAATTAAAGCTGGAGACAAAGTAATATTCTCAAAATATGCTGGAACAGAAATCAAAGTAGATGGTGAAGAATTAACAATCCTAAAATTATCTGATATTTTAGCAATAGTGGAATAATGACAATTCACATTTCACAATTCACAATTGAAAACCAAAACCTATATTATTTTAATCTTTTAATTGTGCATCGTGCATTGTGCATTGTAAATTTACGAAGTAAATTCAAAAGGAGTGTGGATATAAATGGCTAAAGAAATTATGTTTGGAGAAGACGCACGTCGTGCTATGGAAAGAGGTATAAATCAATTAGCTGATACTGTAAAGGTTACATTAGGACCAAAGGGAAGAAATGTTGTATTAGATAAGAAGTTTGGTGCACCACTTATTACAAATGACGGAGTAACTATAGCTCGTGAAATAGAATTAGAAGATAAATATGAAAATATGGGTGCTCAACTTGTTAAAGAAGTAGCTACAAAGACTAATGATGTAGCTGGAGATGGAACTACAACAGCTACTTTACTTGCTCAAGCAATTATTAGAGAAGGACTAAAGAATGTGGCAGCAGGTGCAAATCCAATGATCCTTCAAAAGGGAATTAAATCAGCTGTAAATGCCACAGTAGAAGAAATTAAGAGATTTTCTAAGGAAGTAGAATCAAAAGAATCTATAGCTCAACTTGCATCTATTTCTGCAGGAGATGAAGAAATAGGAAAATTAATAGCTGATGCTATGGAAAAAGTAGGAAACGATGGGGTTATCACTGTAGAAGAATCAAGATCTATGGGAACAACTCTAGATGTAGTAGAGGGTATGCAATTTGACAGAGGATATGTATCAGCTTACATGGTTACAGATACTGAAAAAATGATAGCAGAATATGATAATCCATATATTTTAATTACAGATAAGAAGATTAGTAATATCCAAGAAATCCTTCCAATTCTTGAGCAAATAGTACAAATGAGTAAACCTCTTGTAATTATTGCTGAAGATATTGAAGGAGAAGCAATGGCTACATTAGTAGTTAACAAATTAAGAGGAACATTTAACTGCGTTGCTGTTAAGGCACCTGGCTTTGGAGATAGAAGAAAAGAAATGCTACAAGATATAGCTATTTTAACAGGTGGTGAAGTAATATCAGAAGAATTAGGATATGACTTAAAAGAAACTACTATTGAAATGTTAGGTAGAGCAGCTAAGGTTAAAGTTGATAAGGAAACAACTGTAATAGTTAACGGAGAAGGAAATCAAGAGGAAATTCAAAATAGAGTTAAACAAATCAAAGCTCAACTTGAAGAAACAGAATCAGAATTTGATGCTGAAAAGCTTCAAGAAAGACTTGCTAAATTATCAGGCGGAGTAGCAGTAATTCAAGTAGGTGCTGCAACTGAAACAGAACTTAAGGAAAGAAAACTTAGAATAGAAGATGCTTTAGCTGCAACTCGTGCAGGAGTTGAAGAAGGTATGGTTCCTGGTGGTGGAACAGTATTGATAGATGCAATACCAGCCGTAGCTAAATTGCTTGAAGCAACTCATGGTGATGAAAAAACAGGAGTTAGTATAATAGTGAGGGCGTTAGAAGAGCCAGTTAGACAAATTGCGGCAAATGCAGGACTTGAGGGTTCTGTTATCGTTGAAAAAGTTAAAGAAGAAGCGCCAGGTACTGGATTTGATGCTTTAAATGAAAGATATGTAGATATGATTCAAGCAGGTATAGCAGACCCAACTAAGGTGACTAGATCAGCATTACAAAATGCAGCATCTGTAGCAGCTATGGTACTTACTACAGAAGGTGCAGTAGTAGATATAGAAAAAGAAGACCCAATGGCAGCTATGGGTGGAATGGGCGGTATGGGTGGAATGGGCGGCATGATGTAATTCCATCATAAATAATAGTACAAATTTTTAAATTATCAATCACTTATATCCTAGAGGTTTTTCATAAGTATATTAAACTTATGATAGACCTCTTTTTTCTTATTAGAATTTTGAAATGCTTAAATAGGTCTTTTTAAGTATATCTATCTGATCCTGTAACATTATAATAATCTCATTTTTGTCTTTATTAACAGGAGCAATCTGTTCCCAAGTTTGTTTGAAATATTCTTCAAAGGCTTTAATTAAAGTGTTTTCTTCTATTGATAGTTGTACTTTTTTAAGGTCTTTTACAGCATTAAAAGTCTCGAATAATACAGCTTGTCTTTCTTTAATGGCACAATATGAATTAACACTTTTTAAAAAATTATCAGTACTTTTAGGCATAAAAGCAATATTATAATTGTCATAGGTTTTGAGAAGATAGATTATGTTTTGTAGAAGTTCGATGATATCTTCAACATCCATATTTATTATCTCCGTTTCTTCATAATAGTCAAAATAAAATCGTTTATGCATAACTAGATCTTCAATAGAATTTGCTAAAAATATATCTTTATATTGATAGTATTTTATACCTGATAAGAATGCATTAAATTGTCTTTTATGAAAGTCTAAAAGCAGAAGTATTTCATCATTTGGAAGATTTTTTTTTCTTAAGACTTTTTCAAGCAAGTTTTCAGTTAGTGTAAACGTGGTAAAACAGTATTTATATTGAAATCGATTACCTATACTTTCTTCCAATTCAGTTAACTTATGATGATATTCAATATTTTTTGTATGATATTTAATTAAAGGTTTAGCATCATTTGTAATGACTGCATTAAAATAATTTTTCAAGATACTTACACCAGCTTTATTTTTTAAATAAAAGCTACAGGTAATTTCTGAATATGGCTCCGTTGGGAAGCAAGATAATGCACCAATATCTGAAACAATATAAGTTTCTTTACTAGCAATACAAGTACCATATTTATCTAAATAATATAAACTAATTCTTCCAGTTATCATAATTGGATGTATAAAGTTGATAAATCTTATTATTCTATTAATATTATTATCCAGTCTCAATAAGAAAAGAACTTCCCATCCATTATTTATAGCATTTAGTAAAGCATTTCTCAAAAGTATTAATTTATAATAGCTCTTGGTTGTATTAACATTATTGTAAGTTATATAAATTATCTTGTTTTTTTTATATTTCTGATTAATTGCATATTCAAGTAGAGAAATACCTTCAGAGATAATATTTTCAATTCCAAAAATTATTTTATCCTCATTGGATAAATCAATAATTTGATTAGAATTATTAATGCTATTCTGTTTCTCAGGATAAATTTGGTCCATACTTACAAAATTAAAAACTTGATCTTTGCTGGCTAACTGATTTTTCTTCTTTAGATATTCTTTTTTTTTGCATTCCATAGAATATCCTTGGGACTCCAATAATACTTTTTTCATTTTTTCTTTGATATTACCATCTAATTCTTCATTTTTATCTAGACTTAACAAAACTTTATTTAGATTTTGTTCTTGAAATGAATTTTTAATATTTCTTGAAAAGTATTCAGTAATACTATCAATATATATAGTATTATATGCAGGAATTCTTTTCCCGCTGACCCAACGGCTAACAAGTGAACTATCTACATTTATAGCTTTTGATAGTTGATTCATACTTATATCTAAAGCAGAAAGTAAAAGAGATAGACATTCACCAAACTTCATATTAGTCATCAAAGAGTTCTCCCCCTTTATATAATTGTAAATAATATATAGACTTACAATAACTCTATATAATCAGATAGGCTATAGACAAACATAGAATTGTCATTGCCATGGCAATGACAAGGAGTGAAATACAGTGTAACCTACAGAACTATTAATATATAATAATACAATAATCTACAATAAACTACATTAGTCTACACTAAATATATTATATTAAATAGTTAATATTTAATTAAGGAGGGTATATTTTGAAGCTTAAAAGTATTAAGACAAAACTATCTTTATTTTATGGAGTACTGCTTCTTGTTATCTGTATGGGGTTTGGAGTGGTGTCTTACATAGCATCATCAAAGGCTTTATCGACAAGTATTGATGAATCATTATCTCAATTAGCAATACAAAATGCTGAAATAGTTGATAAAGGAATGGAAGTTCAATTTAATGCTTTAGAGGCATTAGCTGAGAGTGATTGGTTGAAAGGTACTAGTTTGACTTTAGATGAAAAGCTAAAATTACTTAATAATGAAGTGAAAAGAAGTAATCATATAGATATGTTTATTGCGGACATAGATGGTAATATGGAAGATACTGCTGGAGGGAGAGCAAACGTTTCGGACAGAGAATATTTTATAAAGGCATTATCAGGTGAAAAAGAAGTTTCAGACCCTATTATAGATAGGACCAATGGTAATTTGATATTGTGCTATGCAGTTCCCATAAAGGATGGTGGCAGAGTCAAAGGAGTACTAGCTGCTACTCGTGATGGAAATGTACTGAGTGATTTTATAAGTGATATGCGTTTTGGAGAAAATAGTGAGGCTTTTATGATTAACAAACAAGGAACGACGGTAGCTAGTAAGGATAGGGAACTTGTTATGAATATGTATAATATTTTAGAGGAAGCTAAAGCAGATTCCGGGCTAAAATCATTAGCCCAACTACAACAGAAAATGACTCAGGGAGAAAGAGGTGTAGGAGAATATAGTTATAAAGGAATAACTAAATATATGGGATTTGCTCCAGTAGAAGGAACAAATTGGTCATTAGCCATAACGGCTCCAAAGTCGGAAGTTATGTCACAAGTAAATAGTCTTACAATGACAATGATAATAATATCAATTATTTTTCTTGCAATTAGTATAGCTATTACTTTATTTATAGCAGGAGGCATTTCAAGACCTATAAAGGAGGCGTCAGATTATTTAAACATAGTAGCTACTGGGGATTTTACAGGTATGATACCTATGCAATTACTTGAAATGAATGATGAAACGGGTACTTTAGCAAAGGCAATTGATACTATGCAGGAATCAGTAAAAAATATTATAAGAGAAGTTGTTAATGAGTCATCTAATGTAAGTCAGATGCTAGTTGATATTAACTCAGATATGAGGAAGCTCAATAGAAGTATAGAAGAAATTTCTGCTACTACAGAAGAATTGTCTGCGACAACTGAGGAAAATGCTGCATCAACTGAAGAAATGAGTGCGACTTCAACTGAGATTGAAAAAGCTATAGAATCTACTGCATATAAGGCCCAAGAAGGCGCAGTTACAGTAAGTGATATAAACAAAATGAGTGAAAATATGAAGCAGAGAGCAATATCTTCAAGAGAAGATACAATAGAAATATATAGAAAGACAAAGGATGATTTGCAAAATGCAATTGAACAATCGAAAGAAGTAGATAAAATCAATGAATTGTCAGAGGCAATTTTGGCCATAACTTCACAGACTAATTTATTAGCATTAAATGCTGCTATTGAAGCAGCTAGAGCTGGTGAAGCAGGTAAAGGCTTTGCAGTTGTTGCAGATGAAATTAGAAAGCTGGCAGAAGGGTCAAAAAATACCGTTTCTAGGATACAGGAAGTAACTAAAATAATATTAGAAGGTGTAAATGATCTTTTATCTAGCTCAAGTGAGATTATGGAGTTTATAGATAAGAAGGTACTAGATGATTATGAGAGCCTTGTTAGTACTAGTGAGGAGTATAGTAAAAGCTCTTTTATAATAAATGATATGGTAAATGAATTTAGTTCTACATCCGAGGAACTTTTAGCTTCAATGCAAAACATGGTAAAAGCAATAGATGAGATAGCAATTGCAGCTAATGAAGAGGCAGAGGGTGCTACTAATATTGCACAGGAAGTATCGGCTATAACAGAAATGTCAGATCATGTTATCAAATTGGCAGATACAGCAAAAGAAAGATCAGAGTTATTATTAAAGGCTGTTTCAAAGTTTAACATTTAAAAGAGTTAAGATATATTCTCTTAATTTATATATATGGAAATATTAGTTTATTGTAGTAGATCAACCTCTAAAGTTTACTTTAGAGGTTTTTTTGTTTTTTTAAAATAAGGGATTCACTTAATAATATCAAAAATGAATTCATATATTTATCTCAGGCAAAAGATACTTATGGAGAACAGTCTAAATAACTAACAAAATTGGTACTAGTACCAATCTTGCTAGCTATTTTTTATATAATCATACAAAAAAATGATATCTTTTGTACAAAAATGCAAAACTACAAAATAACTTAGGATTTTATACAAAAGTGCAAAGCTACAAAAAGTATTGTTAATATTTTAATTACTCACAAATTCCATTGTCAGAAAATGTAGTAATATAAGATTACAAATAAAAATAAATATGTCAGGAGGTAGTAAAATGAAGGAATATTTAAAAATAGCCAATGATCCAATATTATGGTTAATGTGTTTACCAGTAGTATCATTAGTAGCAGTTCAAGCAATTATATTTTCTAAAAGAGCATTTGCATCCGCAAGTTCAGTAGAGCTTACAAAGCAAGAGGCTAAGGACGCATTTAGAATTGGAGCGATCTCAGCCATAGGACCAGCTGTAGCAGTATTTGTTGTAATGCTTGGTATGATGGCTGTTGTAGGAGGACCCATGACATGGTTGAGACTATCTATAATAGGAGCTGCACCTACAGAGCTAGCAGCATCCACCATGGGAGCTAAGGCTATGGGCGTTGAATTTGGTGGAGATGGTTATGGAGTGTTAGAATATGCTAACTCTGTTTGGGCAATGACATTAAATGGTATAGGATGGCTTTTATTTGTCGGATTATTTACTCATAAATTAGAAGGATTGAGAAATAAAATATCAAAAGGCGATACAAGACTTACAGGTGAAATAGGTGGAGCAGCTACATTAGGTGCTATGGCTTATTTGGTTGGAGGACATTTAATAGCAGGTAATGGAAGACTAGTAGCAGCATTAGCAGCAGGACTATCAATGATATTATTAGGAAAATTAGCAGAGAAATATCCAAAGCTTGGAGAATATAATCTAGGAATTGCAATGGTTATTGGAATGGTTGCTGCAGTCACTTATGTAGGATAATAGGAGGGAGATTAATGGAAAATAGCAAAGATCAAGCTTATTATGAAAATTTTACAAAGCCAATTATAAAAACGGGGAAATGGACCTTACTTCTTGCAGTTGCATTTTGTTTTCTACCAGCAATTTATTTATGGATTAGATATGGAGCATTACCACCAGTTAAGTCTATAATTACAGGTTGGTTTTTAATTGCATCAATTTATGGCTCTTATTATTTTATTGAGCCGATATCATTTTTTCCAGTATTGGGAATGGCAGGAACTTATATGTCATTTTTAGCAGGAAATATAGGTAATATGAGAGTGCCTTGTGCAGCTGTTGCTCAAGAGGCATTAAAGGTTGAGCCAGGTTCAAAGAAAGCAGAATTAGTAGCTACATTAGGAATTGCAGGCTCAATTATTACAAATATAGTAATTGTAACAATAGCAGCTATTGCTGGAAATGGACTTATGCAATTATTTCCGCCAGTAGTGGTTAAAGCATTTGAATTTGTGTTACCAGCAATATTTGGTTCAATGTTTGCAATGTTCGCAGTTAAATATCCAAAATATGGTGCATTTGCAATAGGATTAACATTATTCCTTTTAGGAGTTGTAAAGGTATTACCAGTATATGTTTTAATTCCTTTATGTGTATTCAGTACAATAATATTTGCAACTACTTCATATAAAAAGAAAACAAAATAGAAATAGGAACAATAATACATTGGAGGGGGACGTAATGAAAGATAATAATGTACTAGAATTTATTGACAAAGATGAAGCTATAGATTTGCTTCAACAAATGATAGGTTTTAAAACTGTGAATGGCCCAGGGGATGAGTTACCTCTAGCTGAATTCATAGGACAAAAGCTAGAAGAAATTGGAGTTGAAACAGTAATTGATGATTTAGGGAATGATAGGGGCAATGTAATAGGAAGAGTAAAAGGTAGAGGAGAAAGAGAAACACTATTATTTAATGGACATTTAGATACAGTACCTCCAGGAGATATTGAGTGGGAATATGGACCATATAGTGGTGCAATAGTAGATGGAAAGATATATGGTAGAGGGTCTGCTGATATGAAAGGTGGACTAGCAGCAATGCTTATAGCACTTAAGGCAGTGAAAAAAGCAGGATGGGAATTAAAAGGTGATTTTATTTACTCAGCTACTGCTGGAGAAGAAACAGATAGCATAGGGGCAATTAAGTTTGTAGAAGATGGTGGATTAGAGGGAGTTGGGGCTATTATAATTGGAGAGCCAAGCTCAAATGGAATAAATATAGCAGAAAAAGGTGCATTTTGGGTTGAAATAACTACCTATGGAAAGACAGCTCACGGAGCTTTTCCTCAAAATGGTACTAATGCTGTAGTTCATATGAATGCGTTATTGTCCGAACTCGTAAGCTATAGGTTCAAATATGAGGAAAATGAAATACTAGGTCATCCGACTATGAATATATCTACTGTAAATGGTGGAGTAAAGACAAATGTTGTGCCAGATAAATGTAGTATCACTATAGATATGAGAACTGTACCTGGTATGGACCATAAGGAAATAGTAAAAGATTTCGGAAGAATAATAGAAAAGCTATCTTCTCAAATAGAGGATTTTAAAGCAGATATAAAGATTTTAAATGATAGAGCAGCAGTCGAAACAAAAGGAGATAATCCGTTTGTAAAATTAGCTGAGGAAATTGTTAAAGAGGAATTTGATAAAGATATTAGGGCAAAGGGAGTAAACTTCTATACAGATGCGTCAATATTTTTACCAGCGAAACAAATACCTTGTATATTCTATGGCCCTGGAGATGCTAATATGGCTCATCAGCCAAATGAACATATAACAATAGATAGTCTAATGGAATCAGTACATTTCTATATAGCAATAATTGAAAAATATCTAGTACTATAAGAGGTAACTTATTAGTAAAGGGGGAACTAGTATGGATATAATAAGAAAGGTTCAAGAGGTAGAAAAAAATATTATAAATTGGAGAAGGGAATTACATCAAATACCAGAAGTAGGTTTAAATTTGCCGCAGACTTCACAATATATAGCTAAACAACTTAAAAATATGGGAATTGAATACAAAGAAAAAGTTGGTGTTTCAGGTATAGTAGGGCTTATTAAAGGAGGTCAGCCAGGAAAGACCATAGCATTAAGAGCAGATATGGATGCACTTCCTATTAGGGAAGAAACAGGACTATCCTTTGCATCACAAAATGGTAACATGCATGCTTGTGGGCATGATGCTCACGCTGCAATTCTTTTAGGAGTTGCAAAGGTATTAAGTGAAAATAAAAATAAATTAAAAGGCAACGTAAAGCTAATATTCCAGCCAGCAGAAGAAGGACCTGGTGGTGCTAAGCCAATGATAGAAGATGGAGCATTAGAAAATCCAAAGGTAGATGCAGTTATGGGACTTCATGTAGGATCATTAACAGATGCAAAAAAAGAAGGATTAGTAATGGTGTCTTATGATAGTATGATGGCATGTCTAGACAGATTTAAATTAAAATTAATAGGAAGTGGCTGTCACGGTGCTTATCCAGAAACTGGTATAGACCCAATTGCTATGGCAGGATATTTTTTATCCAATGTACAGGCTATAATTAGTAGAGAATTAAGTCCAACAGACCCAGCGGTTGTTACAGTTGGAAAGATTAATGGAGGCTTTGCATATAATATAATTCCTGATAGTGTGGAATTAGAAGGAACTGTAAGAGCGGTAGAGCAAAATGTAAGGGAAGATATAGCTAAAAGAATAGAAGAGATTGCAAAAGGAATTTCTAAAACAATGAGAGGGGCTTATGAGTTTGAGTATGTATTTGGATATCCTCCATTGGTAAATGACGAAGCATTTACTAAGGATTTCGTAGAATCTGCGAAGAAAATTATCCCAGAAGAAGATATAATGGTAATGAAGAAACCTGTAATGGGTGGAGAAGATATGGCATATTTTCTAAAAGCAGTTCCAGGAACATTTTTCTTTATGAATACACCTAAAGCAGTAGATGGAGTATTCTATCCACACCACAATTCCAAATTTGATATAAATGAAGATGTATTATGGAAAGGGGCAGCACTGCTTATCCAAGGAGCAATAGATTATTTAGAAAAAAATTAATTTGTAACAGTGTTAAATAACTTCCTAATTTTGATGAATTACCTAAAAGTTAGGAAGTTATTTATTATACTGGCAATGTCGAATATTGTCTAAGATATGATATAATAGAATTATGATATATTAAACAAGGGAGAAAGATAGTATGGGAGTTACGATAGGAGAAGCATTAAAAACAAAATTTTTTACAGGTTATCATTTAATTGCAGGAGAGAAAGGATTAGATAGGGAAATACAAGCTGTATCACTATTTGATGCTCCAGATGGATATAAATGGGTTAAAGGTAAAGAATTTATGCTTTCCTCTGGATATTTATTCAAAGATAATGTTGAGCTTTTTAGAGAAGCAATATTATTTTTATATAAACAAAACTCAACATGTATTGCAGTAAAGAAGGATAGATATTTAGGTGATGTTCCAAAAGAAATAATAGATTTATGTAACGAATTAGGATTTCCATTAATCAATGTTCCTAATAATGTAGCTTGGATAGATATAATAAATGCTGTAAATTCAATTGTTATGAATAGATATATAACCCATATTATTGATAGGAAAAATGCGGATAAGCTTGTACTAAGGAGCGATGATTTTCATAAGAAGATTGAAAAGACAATAATTTGTCTTTCAGAAGAGTTAAAATATCCTATATCTATAGTTGATATTCTAGAAAAAGAAGTTTTTACGTATCCTAAGGAGCAACCTTTTTTAAAGGATAATATTTCATTTAGTAAAGAAGATAATTTTTCTTTTAATTATCAGAAGGAAATATTATGTGATAAATTAAATATTTACAGAATTAAAAATATAGAGGATAGCAATAAATGTCCTTTCGTTATAATACCAATAGTAATAAAAGGTGTTACAGTATCAAAATTAATAGTATGGGAACACTCCGGCAAAATTGATTATTATGATTTATTCGTTCTGAGGCTTAGCTATACTTTACTTTTGGAAGTATATGAACAAATTTATCTTATGAACTCTTTTGAAAGACGTTTTTATGATGACCTTATCAGGGCTTTAATAAATGGGGAATTAGATTCAAAACAAAACTTAATAAAGGCAATAAGCAATATTCAAGACTTTAAGCTAAACATAGAAAATAACTTTATATGTGTATGTATAAAACAAGATGAAGGTAATCCATCATTTTATAATGATCGTGAGAAAATATCTACTACATTTTTGCTTAACATTCCAAAGGACAAGTCCATATTTGGTATATTAGATGACAACACAATCATACTTCTATACGATGTTAAGGGATATAACAAAGATGTAATTAAGAATGTGAAAAAGGATTTCGAAAGTATATTTAAAGAAATAAAAAACAATTTTCCAGATAGAGAAATAAAACTAGGTATAGGTGATATGGTAGAGGATATTTGTTCTATAAAGAAAAGTTATGTAGGATCTTTAAAAGCAGTAGATATTGGATCCTATATCTATACAGATGGAGAGATGATAACCTTTGAAGATCTAGGACCATTTGGATTACTACGTCTAGAAAGTATTCAAAGAAAGGATTTTGGCAATAATTTTAGTCATATATCCCCCTTACTAGAAGAACCTGATAGTGATGAGTTAATATCAACATTGAAGGTTTATCTAGAAAGTGAATCAAATTGTAATATAGCAGCGAAGAAATTATTTATTCATAGTAATACAGTAAGATATAGAATTGGAAAGATACAACAAATTTGTAATATTGACTTAGAAGACCCTATAGAAAGATTAAAAGTAGAAATTACATTGAAATTTATTAATAGTTTAAAATGAAGAAAAACTATGTGAGCATGCCTAAAGATGTTAAAGATAAAAATTAATATTTAAGGTGTGCTTTTTATTATAATCCATAGTAAAGTAAAATCCTATTTGATTTAGGATTGATCTAGAATCTCAAAAAAACTTCCTTAAATCCGTCATCTAACAAAAGTTTATTACAAAAACATTACAATTGTTAAAATATTGTTTAGTTTGAAGTCATACAGGTATATAATAGATATCAGTTTTATATATTTATTTTAATAAAGGGGGTTTTGCTATGGAGTACATATTCATTGCAGGAGGAATATTGGGGTTTTTAATAATCTTGTTACTCTTCTGGAGAAAAGTGCCAGCTGACAAGGCAATGGTAATCACAGGATTAAAGAAAAGAGTATTATCGGGTAAGGGTGGATTTATGGTTCCATTTCTAGAGACTTCTTGTACAATTTCTCTAGAAAATATTAGTATGACTACTGATGTAAATGAAGCACCTTCTAAACAAGGTATATTTGTAAACATTGTAGGTACAGCTATAGTAAAAGTTAACAATGAAACTAATAGCATACTTAAGGCTGTAGAACAATTCTGTAGTGGTGGAGCAAAAAATACAGTATCAGTTATCAGTAGTATGGTAGAACAAATTCTTGAAGGTAAACTAAGAGGAATAATATCAACTCTTACTGTAGAACAAATAAATGAAGATAGAGCTGCCTTTGAGCAGAGAATAGAAGATGACATTAGAGAAGAATTACATTCTATGGGGCTATTACTGATATCATACTCTATACTTAGGATATCAACTCAAGGAGGATATTTGGAGAATAGGGCTATACCTCAAATAGCATCAGCAAAGGCAGATGCAGATATTGCTACAGCTGAAAGAAAAAGAGATACAGAGATACGTACAGCAAATGCGGTAAGGGAAGGAGAGAAAGCTAAACTATTAGCTGAAACAGAAATAGCAGAAAGTCAGAGAGATAAATTAATTAAAGTTGAAAGCTATAGAGCAGAGCAAGATAAAGCTAAGGCAGATGCAGACGTAGCATATAAATTAAAAGAAATCGAAAATGAGTCCTTAGTAGCAGAACAACAGGCAGCATTGGCTAAAAAGAATGCCTTGGTAGTAGAGGAAAAGCTTGTAGCTGAAGTTAAAAAACCAGCAGATGCAAAGAAATATGAAACTGAAGTAAATGCTGATGCAGAAAAGATAAGATCCATAAAGCAGGCAGAAGCGCAAGCGGAAGCCATAAAGATTAAAGCTATAGCAGAAGCAGATGCTTTGAAGATTGCAGCAATAGCAGATGCAGAAGCAATCAAGGCAAGGGGGATGGCAGAAGCCGAGGCGATTAAAGCAAAAGGTATAGCAGAAGCTGAGTCTAAAGACAGATTAGCAGATGCAATGGCTAAGTATGGAGAGGCTGCTATAGTAGAGTTAGTAGTAGGCAGATTACCAGAAATAATGGCTGCAGTAGCTAAACCAATGGAACAAGTTGACAAGATAACTATAATTGACAATGGTGGTAGACAAGGTGCATCTAAACTTACAAAGTTGGTAGCCGATATAACAACAAATGGCTTTCAAACTGTAAAAGATTTAACAGGATTAGATTTAACAGATATCATAACCACATTCGTAAATAAAGAAAATAACGTTTTGCCAAAAGAAAACAAAAATGAAAATGAAGATTTAGATGATATGGAGGAAGCATTAGCAGATAACTAAATAAGATGTGTTAACTTAGAAAAAGAGCCATTATAGATGGTTCTTTTTTGATTATTTTTAAGATTTTACCATCATTAAAACCTATTGCAAGATTATGTAAACTAATGTATTATAAAAATACCATTACAAGTTTAGATTTATTAATTTTAGGGTAAGTACCTATTACTAAAATTAATATAAAAACAAAAAGGAGGTTTGTAATGAATAAAACTAATGTAAAATCTACAAAGAAAGGATTTTTTAACAAATTTCTTGACTTTGTAGAACGAGCGGGGAATAGGTTGCCCCACCCAGTTACATTATTTGTAATATTTAGTTTAATAGTTATAGTTATTTCGGCTATAGCTGAAAAGGTAGGATTATCAGTAACATTTGACAAGTTTGTAGATGGAGAAATGGTTCCAACCACAGTTACAGCAATTAGCTTATTAAATGCTGAAGGTATAAGAAAAATGTTTTCATTAGCAGTGACAAATTTTACATCTTTTGCGCCACTAGGAACAGTTCTGGTTGCAATGCTTGGCGTAGGGGTTGCTGAGGGAACAGGACTTATCCAAACAGGGCTTAGAAAATTGGTTTTATCCACACCTAAGAGATGGATAACTGCTGTAGTGGTTTTGGCAGGAGTAATGTCTAATATAGCTTCTGACGCAGGATATGTAGTTTTAGTTCCATTAGGAGCCTTAGTATTTTTAAGTTTTGGCCGCCATCCATTAGCAGGATTAGCTGCTGCCTTTGCAGGTGTATCTGGAGGATTTAGTGCCAACTTAATGGTAGGACCTACAGATGCGTTATTATCGGGTATAACTCAACCAGCAGCTCAAATGATTCAAGGGGACTATATAGTTCCAGCTACTGCTAACTTTTATTTCTTATTTGTATCCACAATATTAATTACCATTATAGGTACATTTGTTACTGAAAAAATTATCGAGCCAAGACTTGGGGAATATAAGGGAAAAGCCATAGCTTCTATGGATAAAGTTACAGAAGAAGAAAATAGAGGGCTAAAATGGGCAGGTATATCTGTACTAGCATTTGTTATAGTAATACTACTTTTAGTAGTGCCGCAAAGTGGTATTTTGAGAAATCCTGAAAATGGCTCAATCCTTGACAACTCTCCATTTATTGGAGGTATAGTTCCTATAATTGCATTATTATTCTTAATACCAGGTATAGCTTATGGAATAGCTTCTGGAACAGTTAAGAGTGATAAGGATGTTGTAGATGCTATGGGTAAAGCTATGGCTTCAATGGGTGGATATTTAGTGTTAGCCTTTGTGGCAGCTCAATTTGTAAACTATTTTACTTGGACAAACTTAGGTACAATATTAGCAGTAAAGGGAGCAGATTTCCTATCTTCAACAGGAATGACAGGAATTACTATGATTATTGGTTTTATTCTAGTAACAGCTTTTATAAACTTATTTATAGGATCAGCTTCAGCTAAGTGGGCTATTATGGCACCGATATTTGTTCCAATGTTAATGAAAATAGGATATTCTCCAGAATTTACTCAAGTTGCATATAGAATAGGCGATTCAACAACAAATATAATCTCGCCGCTAATGTCTTATTTTGCAGTAATTATAGCTTTTGCTAAGAAATATGATGAGGATATGGGAATTGGTACTTTGGTTTCTACTATGTTGCCTTATTCCTTGTTTTTCTTAATATCTTGGTCTATTTTATTAATACTATGGTTTGTAATAGGACTTCCTATCGGACCAGGATCATTTATTAGAATGTAATAAGTTAAGTTAATCTCTTTTCTTCAAATTTTGGAGGAAAGAGATTTTTCTTTGCAACCAATGGAAAAATTTGGTATAATCATGATTAATTATTATTCATGGTTAGAATTATCACAATAGGCATGTATATTGTGATAATTCAATTATTGTAATATATAAGAAGAATTTGAGATATTAAAAGTGGGGGGAAAGCTGTGGATAAAGCTAATAAACTGGTTAAAAGAGGGACAATTAAGGTAAAGTTAATAATTATACCTTTAATGGTAGTGCTAACTGTCCTCATAGGTATTGGTGTTATTTCATCATATTTTATGAAAGAAAGTTTACTTAATGAAATGAGGAGAAATGGATTTTTTTTATCAGAAAGAATTATAGGAAATTTGCAAGATAACTCTAGGTCATTGGAAACTATCGATAGTATGCTAGAAGATAAAATTAAAGTAGTAGGAAAAATGGTTATTGGAAATGAAACCAGCTTAGATAATGAATACCTAAAAAAATTAGCAAGAGAGTCTGATGTAGAACAGATAAGTTGGTATAATTCAGCTGGTGAAATTATATATTCTAATATTGATGATTATATAGGATGGACTGCAACTACAGGACATGCTGTACATAACTTTATGATAAGTAAAGATATGGAGCTATTTGAAGACCTTAGGCAAGATACAGAATCAAAAAATTATTTAAAGTATGGATATCTAAAAGGCATAGATGGGACATTTGTACAGGTAGGTATTATAGCTAATAGAGTACAAGAGTTAACACAATCTTTTAGTTATCAGAAACTTTTACAGGATATAGCTTTAGAGGAAGAGATAGCCTATGCTTTACTTATGAATAAAGATTTGGAAACTATTGCACATAGTGATGAAGAGGAAATAGGTAAAGTATTTGATGATGAAGGGAGCAAGTCAGCGGCAATTACTGGAGTTCCTTACTCACAAGAGTGGCATTATGAGAAAGAAGATATAACAGTTTTAGATGTTTTATATCCTGTTATAATAAATGAGGAACATATTGGTGCTGTTTCTATAGGGTATTCCATGGAAAATGTGAATTCAGCTATAAATAAGAATATCACAATAGTTTCTATTTCAGTTATTTCTGCTATTATACTCTTATGGATTATTTTATTTACTACATCTAACTATGCTGTAAAGATAATAAATAAGCTGAAAGAGCACATGAGATTTATGGCATTGGGGGATTTTTCCAATACTATACCAGAAGATTTAGTTAGTAAGAATGATGAATTGGGAGAGATATCTCAAGCAGTGGAGAGTATGCAAAGTTCTATAACAAATATTATTAAAAATGTATTAGATACATCTCAGCAGTTAGCTGCCTCCTCAGAAGAACTCACAGCTATTAGTCATCAATCGGCTATAGCTGCTGATGAAGTTGCCAGAACTATTGAAGAAATAGCAACAGGAGCATCTGACCAAGCAAAAGATACAGAACAAGGGGTGTCATCTATATTAGAGCTTGGAGATAGAGTAGTAGAAAACGAATGTTATATTGAGAATTTAAATACTTCAGCTGAAAAAGTAAACAACTTAAGAAATGAAGGATTACAGATATTAAAAGATCTTGTAGAAAAAACCAATACGAATAGAGAATCATCAAAGGAAGTCCAAAATGTTATTATTGCTACTAACAGGAGTGCAGAAAAAATTGTTAATGCCAGTGAAATGATAAGAAGTATTGCAGATCAAACAAATTTGCTAGCCTTAAATGCCGCCATTGAGGCAGCAAGAGCTGGTGATTCTGGTAGGGGATTTGCAGTAGTAGCTGATGAGATTAGAAAATTAGCAGAACAGTCGAGTAATTTCACAGAGGAAATAGGTAATATTGTAAATGAGTTGACAGATAAGACTTCTAGTGCTGTAAAAACTATGGAGGAATTAGAAGAGATAGTTTCTTCTCAGAATGAAAGTGTGAATCTAACAAATGACAAGTTTGTTGGAATAGCAGAAGCAATAGAAGAGATGAAAGAATCTATTGAAAAGGTTAATCATTCCAGCTATGAAATAGCTAATAGGAAGGAAGATATTATTAAAATAATGGAAAATTTATCTGCTATATCAGAAGAAAATGCAGCAGGAACTCAAAGGGCTTCAGCATCTGTAGAAGAACAAACTGCTGCTATGGAAGAAATAGCTAACTCAAGTGAACAACTTGCCAAAATTGCAGAAGAGTTGAATAAACAGGTAGAACAATTCAAGATATAGATATTTAAATTTGTATAAGGAAAATATATTAATAAAAGACAGCATGATTATTAATTAATCAGTTGTCTTTTTTCTTTGCAGTAATTATTTTTTTTATTGCGTTATATTAATTAAATGAAGAATATATTCCTATTGATATAATTGCAAAAACGATGTAATATGAATAGAAGAATATATTAAGATGTACTAGAACAGGAGGTGCATTATAATAAAAAAACATACAATTTATATTTTATTAACTTACAGTGGATCAATGCTTTCTAAAGTTATAAATAAATATACTAAAGAACCGTATTCTCATGTATCTATAGCCTTTGACGAAGAATTAAAAGAATTATATAGCTTTGGGAGGTTGAGACCTAATAATCCGCTTATTGCAGGATTTGTAAAGGAAGATATAGTAAATGGCACCTATGCTAGATTTCCAGAGACTAGATGTGCTTTATATTCTCTTGAGATAAATGATTTACAATATAGAAGGTTAATGAAAGAATTACAGAAATTTAAAAAAGACGGAGAGAAATATGGATATAATTTAATCGGGCTATTAGGGGTTATGGTAAATTATCCCATTCAAAGGAAATATAATTATTTCTGCTCCCAATTTGTGTCATCATTACTTCGTAAGAGTGGTATAAAGTTAATCAATAAGCATACTGCCCTAACGTCTCCTAGAGACTTTAGAGAATGCAGAGAATTAAATCTTGTATATGAAGGTAAGTTACAGAATTATAATTTGAAGCAATCATACTTATATTAATAATTAGTAAAAACTCTAAAAATATAAAAATTATTTTTAGAGTTTTTTTATCTTATAATCTAGAATATTTTATCATGTGTTAACCTGTGCTTAAAATTTAACTTATGAAATTAAGCTATATTTCGATGTGGAAATTAATAAAGTATAGGAAAGGAGGGAAGAAAGTCATTTGAGAAAGTAGAATAGCTTAAGAACTAAAAAATTACAAGGTTATTAGGATGATTAAAAGCACAATGTTTTCCTAGGAGGTAATATCTATGTCAATTATCACATGGTTAAATAATAATATTATATGGGATATGCCCATGCTTATATTAATGATTGGTACAGGAACTTATTTAACTTTTATAACTAACGGAGTAATTTTTACAAGATTTGGCACAGTAATGAAATATACATTAAGAACGATTTTTAAAAGATATGATCATCAAGAAAAAGGTACTATAACTCCATTTCAAGCTGTATCTACAGCACTTGCTGCAACTGTAGGCACAGGAAATATTGTAGGTGTTGCCGTAGCGATTCAAGTAGGGGGGCCAGGTGCTATATTTTGGATGTGGGTATCTGCTCTTATTGGAATGGTTACAAAGTATGCTGAAGTTACATTGGCAGTTGCATATAGACATAGGAATAATAAAAATGAAATTGTGGGAGGTCCTATGTACTATATAACTAAAGGTATGGGGAGTAAAACTCTAGCCTATTTATTTTGTATATTTGGATTTCTTGCATCTTATGGTATAGGTAATATGGTGCAAGCTAATTCATTGGCTGGTGGTCTTGAATCCGTATTTAGCATTCCTACATGGGTAACTGGCATTGTTTTGGCAATATTAGTAGGGCTTGTCATAATTGGAGGAATTGGTAGAATTGCTAGCGTAGCAGAAATATTGGTTCCATTAATGGCTGTATTATATATGTCAGGTGCTGTTGTAGCATTAATAGTTAATGCATCTAATATTCCGGCTGCTTTTATGTCTATTATTAGGGATGCATTTACAGGAACGGCAGCAGTAGGCGGATTTGCAGGAGCAACCTCAATGTATGCCACTAGAATAGGTATAGCACGTGGAGTTTTTACAAATGAGGCAGGCTTAGGTAGTGCTCCTATTGCTCATGCAGCAGCACATACAGATCATCCAGCTAGACAAGGATTATGGGGAGCCTTTGAAGTGTTTTTTGATACATTGATAATGTGTACTGTTACTGCACTAGTGATCCTATCATCTGGATTATGGACTGATCCAAACTTAGATGGCAATATCATTTCATCATTAGCTTTTGAAAATGCCTTTAAAGGTGGAAGATACATTGTTTCAATAGGTCTTGTTTTATTTGCATTTGCTACAATAATTGCTTGGTATTATTATGCTGAAAAATGTGTTGAATTTTTATTTGGTACAAAGGGGATTATTCCTTTTAGAATATCTTTTACCGGAGTGGTATTTGTTGGCTGTATATCTAAGCTTGAGCTTGTATGGGAACTAGCTGATTTATTAAATGGAATGATGGCTATTCCTAACTTAATAGCTCTTATTGCTTTAAGTGGTGTAGTAAGAAAATTGACAAAAGATTTTTTTAATGATCCAGACCGTAAAAGACTAAAAAATGAAAATTTTTCTAAATATATTATTATAAAGAAAAAATAATATAAATGAAATAAACATCCAAGCACAAGAAAAATATTTAAAATTATTTTTGCAGTATTTTTATTTTTGCTTTCGTTATAATTAATGATAGGAAGGAGGGGAGATATGATTAATGAGTCAGTACTGATAAAAAAGGCATTGGAAGGAGATCAGGATTCCTTTGCTGAAATAGTTGAACAATATAAAAATTATGTATTTGCTATTATTCTTAATTTTATTAAAGATTATAATGAAGTTGAAAATGTGGCTCAGGAAGTATTTTTACAAGTTTATCTCTCCCTCCCAACTTATGAATCTAATAATTTTAAAGGCTGGATTGGCAGAATTGCATCAAATAAATCTATAGATTGGCTTAGAAAGAAGAAAAGTAAATTTAGAGAAGAAGTAATGGAGGACAGTGAAGAATTAGTGGATAATGTGAAATTTAGCCATAGTCAGACTCCAGAGGAAATATTGATAGAAAAAGAAAAAAAAGAAGAAATTTCTAGGTTATGTAAGTCAATTCCTCCTATATATGAAGATACAATAACAAAGTTTTACTTACAAGGAAAGTCTTATGAGGAAATTGCATCAGAAGAGGGAACTACAGTTAAGACCATAGCTTCAAGATTATATCGGGGAAGAAATATGTTAAAAGAGAAATGGAGGGAAAGATTATGAAACATTATGATTATGTAGAATGGGTTTTATACAAAAATAATCTTCTTGATAAAGAAATTCATAGAAGGATGGAGGAGCATTTACTTCTATGTGATGAATGCATGGAGATTTTTCTTTCTCTCATAGATGAACAAGAGATGGAAAATGTAGGAGCTATTATTCCAGAGGATTTCACAGTAAAGGTTCTAGATAGTATTAAAAATATTACTCCTATAAAGAAACCAATACGGAAAACAACAAAGAAAACAATAAAGAAAAAAGTATCTAACGATTTCTTTGTATATTATGCAGCAGTAGCGTCAGTAGCTATTATTTTAACTGCTACAGGATTCTTTGGGAGAATAGTAGATACCGTACCTCAGATATCTTCAAATGTATCTTCAAAAGAAAGCAGATTCAAAGCTAGTACAATATATGATCTTACAGAAGAAATAACAAATAGAACTTCTAAGTTTATAAATAATTTTCAATTTAGAATAGGTAAGGAGGATTAATAATATGAGACAAAAAAATAAATTTACTACATTTTTGTTGTCGTTTATACCAGGGTTATCTCATTTCTACTTAGGATATGCCGATAGAGGATTTATTTATCTCCTCATATTTGGAATGCTATGTGTAGGCACCATTGGGTTAAGCGTTTTGACTTATAGAGAAGAATTTTTAATATTGCTTGTAGGAGTTCCTATTATTTGGTTGGTAGCACTAATAGATGCATTTTCTACAATTAATGCCATGAGATATGGAGATAGCTCAGAAATAAAAAACATCTGGAATTCACAAGAAACAAAAATTTCCAATAAAAAGATTATTACTTTGGCTTTATCAATCATACCAGGAGCAGGTCATATGTACCTAGGCTATCAGAAAAAAGGATTAGTATTGATGGGTGGATTTTTCTTCGCTATATTTTTTATGGGATGGCTTCAGTTAAGTTTTTTACTGTTTTTATTGCCGTTAATTTGGTTTTATTCATTCTTTGATGCTTTCCATACACTTAATGGAAGTGATGTAGAAGATATGGATATATCGAAGCTATTACCAACTATTAAGCCTGAATATATAGGCATGGGGCTTGTGGGAATAGGGGTGCTTGTTGCATTGCAAAAAGTATTTTATCCAATATTAAGTCAGGTGCTTTCTAAAATATTTAATTACCATAACTTATATCAGGTAAGAAATTATATCCAAACTTCCATAGTAGCTTTGATATTCATTATTGGAGGTATTAAAATACTTCACAAAAATAAAAATATTGTGGATGATGAGATGGAGGAGGATGATGAGGAATATGAAGAATAGAAGAGTAGGGACCATATCTATGGCCATAGTTTTAATTGGATTTGGAATACTGATATTTATAGCTCAAATCAATGAACTATCAGCTGCAGAACTTGCCATAAAGTTTTGGCCTAGTATATTAGTTTTACTAGGGGGAGAGATTCTCTGGTTTAGCTTTAAGGAGAAAAAAGAAAATGAGGGTATAATAATAAGATATGATGTGTTTTCTGTATTTATTGTAATGATTATATTATTTGTGAATATATTGATTTATGGACTTGTAGAAACAGGTGTGATGACAGTTATAAAATCAAGAGTAGCATCACAAACATTTAATTATGAATTACCATTTGAAGAATATAGTGTAGAGGATGGTATAGAAAAAATAATAATTGATGGACCTAGATATTCAGAATTTACTGTGAGAACTAGTAAAAGCAATAAAATAACTACTTCAGGATTTATAAATATAACAACGGATAATAAAGAAAATGCTGAGAAATTATTAAATGAAAATCATATAAGTATAAATAAATCAGGAAATATTATGTATATAACATTTAAAGACAAATCAGATTATTATCAGTATAATCTTAGGGATTTAAATATTATTATACCAGACAATAAGGAAGTAGAGATAAACGGTGGAAATGATTTAGATTTGATAGTTGATAGTTTAGATAATAATTTAATAGTTGATAATATTAACAGATTGAAAATAAGAATAAATGAAAAATTAAATGTTAAAGTAGAAACTACTGCTAATAATGAAGAAGAGTTAAGAGGAAATGTGAAGTGGAATACTACTCAAATAGGTAGTGAAAATTTCCCCAAGTATAAGGGAGAATTAATATATGGTGATGGAAATAATATTTTAAAGATACTTAATTGTTATGATATAGCAGTAGATGGAATATAAAAGAACCTAAGGGTTCTTTTTTTTATACTAATAATACCAAAAAAATATATTATTTTGTATTGTAACTTAGTATTTTTCAATCCCTCATTTTTTTATAATCATATGATAGTTATTAAAATATTATTTAATATGAGGATATATAGGCATAAATTATATATTAGTCTTAGTATAATCTAGTAAGAGTATTAAAGAATGATAGTAAAACTTTTAGCTATCTTATTTATAAAAGTAAGTGCGGATACCTAATAAAAAAACTAAAGAAAAGAGTTTATAATTCAAAGATTTTGTTGCTAAATATTTATGGAATAAATGCCGAGGTTGCATTTATTTTTATATATATTCAGTGAAAGCATCTAAAGAGTAAATCCTAGTGTCTAAACTTATATAATACACTAGTAAATAAATATAATAAGAAAGGAAATGGGAAATGGGAAATGAAAAAATATTAGAGATCAAAGACTTACACACTGCCTTTAGATTTCAAGATGAGTATTTTGATGCAGTCGATGGTGTCTCTTTTTCCTTACACAAGAATGAGCTGCTAGCAATAGTTGGAGAATCTGGCTGCGGAAAAAGTACAATTGCCAACTCTATAGTAGGATTACATGACAAGAATTTTACTCGAGTCAGTGGTGAAATAATTTACAATGGTGAAAACATGGTTAATTATTCTGAGGAGCAACTAAATGAAATTAGAGGTAAGGAGATTGGTTTTATTTTTCAAGATCCATTAGCATCATTAAATCCATTGCATAGAATTGGGAAACAGATAGAGGAGTCTTTAATCTATCATACTGATTTGAATAGTGATCAAAGATATGAAAGAATGTTACAGCTTTTAGATCAAGTAGGGATAGTTAATCCTAAAAGAACAGCTAATCAGTTTCCTCATCAATTATCAGGCGGTATGAGGCAAAGAGTTTTAATTGCTATAGCT